>CAMZKS010000001.1 GCA_947311285.1 uncultured bacterium
AGGTATATCCTGAGCTATCGGTCGCCACCTTATTCACAATTCCCTCTGCGGCAGATAATACGTCGGTGCCTTGATTTGCGGCTAAATCAACCCCAATATGTTCTTGCCCAAAACGCGCTTCATACGCAGGATCTTTGAACCCGGCATTAACCGTTATCGGAGACTTTAATGGCCAATCTAAAACGGTTGTGGGGGGGGCTACCGGTGTGCTTGCCGCTACGGCATCCTCTTGCACTTGGCTCAAATCATAACGGAGACTTTGCAGATATTGTGTTGTATCCGCTTGCGCTTTCCGAAACTGGGCTAATTTTTGAGCCGCCACCGTTTCATCGTCATTCAGTTGCGCCAGCAACGTGGCTTTCCCAGTTGCTAAATCCTTAAGCACTAATTGATCTTTTAGTAACTGCGATTCCAAACGCGATACCTTCGAAAGTGCTTCAACGGCTTCTTGTTCTTGCACCTCAAAGGCTTGCTTTAAACGATCAAGCCTCGCAATCCCCTTCGCCTGTGAAATTTGGGATACGCTGGATTGACGACGTTCGGATAAAAGCTCCGAGACACTTTTATCTGAAAACATCCACTGCCACCAACTAACAGTGGGATTTAATTGAAAATTTTGTTTCTGTATAAATTTATTGCTCAACACAGAGGCATATTCTCTTTCTAAAATTCTAATTTGCGCTCGTAGTGATGATTTTTCTCTTGTTAAGTTTTCAACTAAATCACGCCAATCCCTTATCTGTGATTCATAAAAATCCAACTTACGACGATTCAAAGTAAGCTGCTCATCCAGTAATTGTAATTGCTGCTGGCTGGTTAACACTTGCGATTTGAGTGAGATATTTAAATGCTCTTGCGATCTTAAGTCTGCCTCAAACGCTTCTAATTCCGCTTCTTGTTGCATAATTTCGCGCTGAATCGCTACCGTATCTACCGTAAAATCAGGTTGTTCCTCCATCGGACTTGTATTGATTTCTGGTACAACCAACGGTGTTTTTACCTCCACTTCAACAGGCGTTTGATCCCCCCCAAAAAACTTATCAAGCAAGACATTAATATCATCCCCCACACTGGCGTGTGCCAGAATTGGAAACATTAATAACGCAAGTAGGATAATTTTCATACCTATGAATTATAATTTAATTAAATCTCTGGCCAAACTTAAAAACACTACTTGCACTTCCCTGAACTTGATTCAGGGCCCAGTCAATTAAGATTTTTTTCGACTGGATCCCAAATTAAATTTGGGAGAGTATGATTTGTTTTTTAATAAAAAGCCCCGCAGTGCGGAGCTTTTAATTTATGACTGAGGGTTAAAACCAGTCAGTTAGTAGATTTTCGACTTAGATAGCTGATCGTACGAACGCTACTAGTTTGGCTTCACCAAGGTAAGCTTCAACCGTCATACTAGGATCTTTAACGAAAGGCTGTGAAGCCAAGGCCCGTTCGGATCGGAATTTTTTAGTTTTACCATCTAAAATTTTATCGATAATATTTTCTGGTTTTCCTTCTTCAATTAGCTGCGCTTTAGCGATAACCATTTCTTTAGCGATCAGATCTTCTGATACTTCTTCTGGAGTGGCGACTAATGGGTCCATAGCGGCAGCGTGCATGGCCACGTCTTTACCTTGTTCTTCCGTCCCACCGTTAAGAGCCACGATTACACCAATTTTACCATTCGAGTGAATGTAACCGGCGACGGTGTCGCCCCCTTCGATTTGAGTAATTTTATCAAGTACGATGTTTTCACCAATTTCTTGAATTTTATCCGTTTTAACTTCATCAAAGAAAGATTGAGCCGCATCAACACTCTCGCTGTCTGCTTTAGAAGCAATTGTGTTAGCAAATTCAACAAATTTTTCGTTTTTACCAACAAAATCAGTTTCACAAAGAAGTGTCACCATAGAACGCCCGCTAATAGCCACCGTTCCTTCGCTCGTTGAACGATCCGCTTTATCCGCCGCTTTAGCGGCTCCACGTTTTCGTAGAATCGCAATCGCATCATCCATGTTACCTTCGGCTTCATCAAGTGCTTTTTTACAAGCCATCATTGCGACTCCTGTTCGGTCGCGTAGTTCTTTTACCATTTGTGCTGTAACTGCCATCTTGTATATAGATTAAAATTCATGAGAAATGTAATGAGATAGCCAAAAAAATCAAATTATCTAAGACTTAATAATCATCACCAAAACTTAGCCAGCCATTTAAGCTCTTACCAGTCCAGTTGTTTCACAAACCCACCAAACAGTGGTAATTGCTTTTTAACGCCTTTAAATGCGTAATAAACTGCCCAAACAGCCAGCGCTACGTGCACCAGCACAACTAAGTTATGTATCAGCATATAAGACCCAAAAACTAACGAGCCAAATAGTTGTAACACAAACCCAAAGATCATAAAGAAAACTAACATAATCAGCCCTTGTTTACCGTGAAACTGACAAAAGTCAGAGTTAGGCCTAAGTACCAGTGGCAAAATACACAAAAAACTAAAATAGCCGATAGCGGCTAAAAATTTGTCGCCTTGTGATAATTCGTCTGGATCCACTTTTATTGGCACATTATTTTCCTTCGCCAAAGCCGCCGATTGCGTAGCAATATCAGCGGCTTCTTTCTTTTTAATAGCGACCGTATTCTGTAAATCTTGCAACGATACGTGTTTAGATCCTGTTTTATTTTGATTCGACATTTTCGAGTTCTTTGGAGTAGATTAACTCAAAGATTTTAACATGTTTTCAAGTACAAAGCGAACTGATTTGATCGCGTCATCATTAGCCGGAACGATGTAATCGATTCCTTTTGGATTCGCATTAGCATCGGTCAAGGCGATTACGGCAATTTTTGCTTTAGCCGCTTCGTCAATTGCGATTCGGTCGGTGAAAGCATCTAAAACAATTACAGCATCTGGCTTAGCTCGCATTTCTGCCACTCCTCCGTATGAAGCGTGAAGTTTTTCAAGATCTTTTTTGAACTTAGCGACTTCTTTTTTCGTATATTTATTAATACCACCATCAGCGAACTGAGTTTTAAGGTCTAGGTAGTAATCAACTCGTCGTCGCAGTTCTTTAAAATTAGTGAGTAAGCCCGGTGTCCACTTCTTGTCAACGTAAAAATGATTCGTACCCGCCACAAGTTTTTGCATCAACCAAGCTTGTTGAGGCTTAGTTCCAACGAATAGAACTTTCTTGTTTTGTAATTTTAGTGCTTTTAAAAACTGACAAGCTTTATCAAGTCCTTCAGCTGATTTTTCTAGATCAAAAGCCCAAACACCGTTCACTTTAGAGTGAAGGTAGGGTTTCATTTTAGGATTCCACTTTTCGGCTTTATGACCGACGTGAAGTAAGTTTTCGAATAACGTTTTAATGTCGTGTGACATGCTTTTTGGGGGTTAGTAATTAAGGAAACCACATTGAAATCTTAAGTCAGAAATCTGTGGAAAGCCGTCGCAATATAGCGATAGACTTAAAAGAGGCAAGTTTATATTATTAAATTAATTCATTGCTTCCCCGGGCTTGATCCGAGGTCCAGTCAATTAAAGATTCTTTATTATGCTGGATCTCAAATTAAATTTTGGAAAGAGAAAGTTAGAACACTACACGTGGTTGCAAATTTCCCTCTTTCACTTCTGCTAAACCTACCGTTGCACTTTCACATAGAACCAAGACCTTCTCACCATTAGCCGGCAAGTTTTCCACAAACACCGCACGCCCAGCCTGCAAATCCGGTAACCGTGCAGGTTTAATTGACACGTGAACAATATTTTTGATCATCGATTGCGGATCAATTGTGCACAAATTTTCTAAATCTGTTAGGTCTTTTAGCACTTCAAAATCCCCCGTTTCTATATTCAATTCCCCTGCCCCTATTCGTCTTAAGGCTGAGCACAACCCGCCACCACATAACGCGCTGCCTAAATCATTGGCAAAACTGCGCACGTAAAAACCAGCGGCGACACTCAATTCAACTTCGACCTCCGGAAAGTTATAACTTAAGACTTCAATCGCCTTCACTTCCGTTTCGCGTTCTTTCATTATTACGTCCTCCCCTTTTCGGGCTAAATCATAAGCCCGTTGTCCGTTAATTTTAAGCGCTGAATACTTCGGCGGTACTTGCGTAATTTTACCGGTAAATTTCTCTTTTAATAAAGATTCAATTTCTGCTCGTTCGGGCACGTGGCCATTGTGGCAGTCAATAATCTCAGATTCTGGATCTAATGTTTCAGATGTTTTTCCGAGTAAAATTTTTGTTCTATAAGTCTTAATATCCTTTTCAAGTAACGGAATCAGCTTCGTACACTTCCCAACGGCAATCACCAGTAATCCAGTCGCAAACGGATCAAGCGTGCCCGTGTGACCAATTCGTTTTACACCTAAAGGTTTGCGCAACTTCGCACAGACATCAAAGCTGGTAAAACCAACCGGCTTATCGACGAGGAGGAAAAAATTTTGGGAAGGTTTTTGCATATCAATCTCATATTAAAAGTCCGGACTCATCTAGCAACGCAATTAGGCAAGTCGGGACTTAAAATTGCCTCTTCGGACTAACTTAAGACATACTCCTGAACCTCTAACAAACTCATCGTTAAAATATCATGCTTGGCACAAAAAGCATCCACTTCCGCTCGGGTCGCTTTACCACCTTCATCATTCAACATTTCACAAATCACCACCGCCAGCTTTGCGTCAACACATTTTGCTAATTCCACTGCCGCTTCTGTATGGCCAAAACGATCTAAAGGGTTTTGGGCTTGCAGCGGAAAAGTATGCCCAGGACGCACAAAATCATCAGACTGAGTACTTGAGTTGATAAGAGCCTTAATCGTTTTGCTTCTATCAAAAGCGGAAACACCCGTTGTGATACTGTACGCTAAATCCACTGGTACACAGAAATTAGTACCATGTGGGTTCGTATTATTCTCTGTGATAAGATTTATATCTAATCGATCCAGTAAAACTTTATTACTAGCAACACAAATCATGCCTCGACATTCTTTTAGTAAGAAGTTTATTTTTTCTGGTGTCACAAACTCGGCTAATAAAAATAAGTCCCCTTCATCTTCTCTTTTATGATCATACACCATAACAAAGTCTCCTTGCTTAAAACGCTCTAAAAAAACTTTCATAATATTACGTCGTCTTAAAAAGTTCTATCATCTCCAACGCCGTCAGTGAGAATTCTGCCCCTAAGTTCGCTCGTGCTTGCGCTTGATCAACATTATGACAAGCTAACACCCCTTGAATAATTGGCTTCCTTGTTTGCACCGCCAACTGCGTGAGTCCCGAAGTGACCGACTGCGTTACCAACTCGTAGTGGTCTGACTCCCCTTTAATCACACACCCCAAAGCCATCGCGGCGGTAATATTTATGTTTTCTTTTAAAA
>CAMZKS010000002.1 GCA_947311285.1 uncultured bacterium
CCGGGAGGGGTTACAAAATTATTAGTACTAGCGTTTGTGCCAGAAAGTAAATCAACAGGACTGGCGCTTTGAATTGTGCTAACAACAGGTGTTACTTTGTTCGTAAAGGGTTTTTCGATAAAAGTAACCGGAAAAACAACGGCATCTTTCGTGCCTAATCGGTCACGAATCACTAATTGCACTTGGTAGGTTCCTGGTTTTAAGCGTAAATTTACTCGCGAGGTTCTGTATTTAATCTGTGGTAATCCTTGTACGGTCCACTCGTAAGTTAGTTTTCGTCCCTCACTAGCACTGCCGTCTAAAATAATACTTAGGTTTTCAGTTTGAGTACGATGAGAAACTTTAACGTTCGTTTTTGGAGGTGTCACTGGTAAAATAGTCATCACTTTTGTAATTTCTTTGGTACGGCCTTGAGGGTCTCTAATTTGCATACGAACTTTGTAGTCGCCGGGTTTGTCATAAACCCACCACCAGCTACGCTGATTTCTAAATTCGCTGTCCCAAACACCATCCGCGTCCGAATCAAATCGAACTTCAATTAATTGTTCAGATTCTGGGTCATTGGCTTTTGCGGTGTAAGTGACGCGTTCACCCACACAGTTATTCGTTTGGGTGAAATTTAAATTACCCATTGGGGCTCGGTTTTGCTCAATGTAAACGGGCAGGGCGTAGGTTAGACTTTTAAAATTTTTCGTGGTAATTCTCGGTAGAGCTTCAACCTGAACCACAAAATTTCCGGCTTGGTTAAAGGTATGCGCCACAAACGTGTCTTCGTTAAAATCAGTATCCCATTGCCCATCACCTTCAAAATCCCAACGATAGGTAAACGATTGGTTTCTACTGGTAAAACCTTCTGGGCGTACGGTAAATCGCAACTTGTCCGTGGCGGTTGCAATAGCGTAATCTGTTGCTTGGGTGCGTCGGCCTCGATCACTTATGTTCTGCCAAAAAACTTTTAGAAATTGATCATTTGGTTTGGCCTGAATATTAACGATGGTGTTGGTTTCAAGACAATCGTTTGGGGCAGAAACGCGGCAATGCCGGAGCGTAATCGTTTTTTTGCCACTGCTTTTAAACACGTAATTTATTTTTTCTTTTCCGGGGATCGTACGGCCCTCAATCACCCACTCTAAAAAACTATTTTTCGTTGTCTGGGTTTTGCTCGCATCTAGGCTAAGATTCGTATTTTCTTTAATAACTGCCGAGCGAGGCACAACTTCAATTACGGGTGGTTTTAGCGTGTTTCTAGGTACGGATACAAATGAAGTCTGCGTGTTTTGTGAGCGATGGACTAAGCCTGAACGAACATCAAGCCCACGTGCACGAATAATTTTTCCGTCTTCAAACTTAACTTCAACGGTGTGAAATGATTTTCCGGCTTGTGGCGTGAAACTTGTTTTTAAGTTATTTAAATAGCGGGTGTCCCAGTGACCATCAGAATTGAAATCCCAGCGGGATTGCAGCTTGTCACGGTTAATATTATTTCCAAAGACAGTGGCTTCGTAAACAACACTCTGCCCCAGATCTGGAGTTAGGGTAGAAACTTTAATTCGTACCGATTGTTGCTGCGATTCACGCACGGTGTAGCGATGTCCAGAAATCGTTATTAAGCCGGTATTACGATCGCGAATAATAACTTCCGCCGTAGCATTTCCGGTTTCAATGGGCCGAAATTTAAAGATCGGGTTTCGGCTAAAAGTCGTTCGGGGTAATTTTGAATCGGTTCTAAATTGATATTCTAAATCTTGATTGTCGCCATTCATGTTTCGACTTTGGCTTGCATCCAGTACAAATTCAGTTTGCAGACTACCGGTGGTAGGGATTAAGCTGGCACTCACTTGTGGCGCAGATTGGGCTTGAACCAACAAAGGAGTGAGAAGTAGTGTGCAGAGAGAAAGTAGCTTCTTCATGCAAAACAAATACAATTTTAAGCAAAAAAGTCAAGAGCGCTTTATGTTTTAACAAAACTTCATTTTGGATTTTAAAAAAAGAATTAAGGTATTTTTATGCACTACCATTTAAAAAACATCGAAGTTGAGGCGAGGTTGGGGGTTTATGAATCAGAAAAACTAGCTCCACAAAAAATATTAGTAAGTGTTGAATATGACTTTGACAGTGGTGTTTCGGCTCAGTCAGATAATTTAGAGGACACCATCGATTATTCACGCATTGAAGCCTTGTTGCACGAAGTGTGTGTGTCTAAGCACTTTGAATTACTAGAAACGCTTCACTCAGATTTAGTTTTAACTTTAAAAAGGAAGTTTCCTCAACTCAAAAACTTAACCGTACAAATAGAGAAATTCCCTTTTTCTCGCGGGAGTTTGGTGGTTAAATAAAAAAATCCGCAAAATGCGGAAGTTTAAACTGGAGCCACCTAACGGGATCGAACCGTTGACCTGCGGGTTACAAATCCGCTGCTCTACCAGCTGAGCTAAGGTGGCACTTTTAAGGCACGCTGTAATTACAGCTTAAAGATCCTAGAAAATTTTCTTGAGATGGCAAATTTTTTTAAGTAAGATGTCTTGGTTGAATATGCCAAACACTGAACAACTTGATTCTGGTCGCCTGTATTTAAAAACTCTAAGCGAGAGCGATTGTGGTGAAATATTTCGTTTGACCACCGCGTATCCAGAGATTTCTAATTTTATGACCTGGAATCCTCCAGCGAACTATGATGAAGTGCGTCAGAAGTTTTTAGCGAACCGAAAAACGGAAGATCGTCATTTTGGAGTTTTTATTAAAGAGACGGAGGAATTTTTAGGGAAGATTACAGTTCGTAATTTTCATTTAATGCAGCAAGATGCTGAAAAAAATTCTGTTTTTCTTAGTTTTTGGTTATCACCAGAACACCAAGGAAAGGGCTATGGAACAGAAGTTTTAACCGAAGTGTGTCGTTATTGCGTTGTGGATTTGAAAATCCGTAAAATATTTGCGGGTGTTTTCTCTGAAAATGAAGCCTCCCAAAGACTGCTTAAAAAAACAGGTTTCCGCGAAATTGGAATTTTAAAAAAGCATTATCTTAAAAACGGAATTTTTTACGATTCGGTGCGTTATGAATTACTAAACGAAGATTTTTTGATGAATAGGGTACGGCCTTAGGGACGAGTCTCAATCCAAATGGGCAAATTCTTTTTGACTTATTCTTTAGGGGGTTTACATTTACCTCGACTATGTTTAGTTGATAATTAATGGGTTTAGACAATCTCTCGAGAGCAGAAGTGGAACTTAATGGTTTATTGTTTGGGAGCTTAAATAAAAGGGAAATAGATTTGTTGAGAGCGTTTCTACAGGCTGATGGTCCACAAAGAATTGCAGACTTAATTAATAATGAAAAAATTAAGGGGGGTCGGTCTAGTGCATCGAAAAACAAAGATGAACTAATCAGGTTAGGACTATTAAGGCCAACAGAGTATTGTTTAACGGTATCAGTCCCGGCGGACTTAGCTAAAGAAATAGCGATTCTTATCGTTCAGAAATTGAAGGTGCAAGTAAGCGATGATTCTAACGGTTCTCTACTTTTAGATCTGACAAAAGTGGTAACAGATCCTGCGCTGCCTGATGTATTAGAAAGAATAAAGAGTGCAGACGCTCAGGCACATGCTGCCTCTTACAGTAATACAAAGATAAAATCTTATGAAATCCCGAAGGAGATAAGACCATTACTGGAAGAGTTATTTAAAGCCGAGGCAGAGGTAGGATCTATTCTTGAAAAGGAGAGGACTGAGACAGCTCTCCTTGGTAGTCTTAGTGAAACCTGTTTACGTATTTTAGAAGGAGTTACATTAAAGGTAGAGCCAAATTTAAAAACAGCATCACCTGCGACTCTATCCAAGGCAAGGGAAACCTTGAGAGATCTTAATCTCATTACCACTGAGAAACAGGGTAGAAGGGTCGTTTCAAAGCTATCTAACGACGAGCTAATAAAGCCTTTTGATGTGTTTTTAAAGGCGATGAGTGAGATAGAGAAGTTGTTGACGGCAAACGCGGATACAGAGGCTTAACGAACTTTCTTCACTAGCCGATAAAGCGCATACCAAGTTTTGTTCAAAACAATCTCGCGTCCGTTTGTGTAAGTATCTCTGTAGCCTCCAAAACGAGTCTTAAACTGCGTAATGCCTTTGTAAGGGTGATTGGGTTGATCTACAGGGGTAATGCCCGTGAAATCGTAAGTTTTAGCCCCTAAGGCTTTGGCTTTTAAAATCATCGCCCATTGCAAGGCGTAAGGAGCTCTTAAATTACGTGAACTTGGGTCGGAGCTAGAGGCGCCAATGTAATAAATCGCTTTGCCATGGCACACCGTTAAAATAGCCGCCGCAACCGTTTTGCCTTGGTGATGAGCTAAACATAAATAGGTGTAAGGCTTCAAAACTTTAATAAAATTATTGTAATACGTTTTATCGTGTCCAAAAAAGCCATCACGCTTGGTTGTGTCTTGGTTTAAGGCTTCCCACTGTTTAATGTGTTTTGATTCAACTGAATTAGAATCTAATATTTCAACTCTCACTCCGGCCGTATTGGCCAAACGTAAGGCTTTGCGGCCTTGTTTTTTTGTTTGTGCGAGTAGTTCGTCTTCACTTAAATTTAAATCTAACATTAACGAATCTGTTGGTTGAAAATTTTTTGTTGCAGACTTAATTTTTAAATTAGATTTTGTTGCAGAAATTTTGTTCCATGAATCCTCTTTCCAGTAAGGGTCAAGACGCCAAAATAAGCCTTTATGAGTTTTAAGTTCGCGGGCAATGGCTTCCAGAAATTCGATTTTAAATTCAGGACTTTGTTCTTTTAGCACGGGGCCACGAGCCGAGTAATACCAATGAGTGCCAAAAAATCCGGTACTCATTTTTACACACCAGACGGCCCCAATCCACTGTTGGTTCTTATCTAAAGCGTAAAACCCTAGTACTTGATCACGCCCCGGGATGGTTTGTTGAAATTCTCGCCACAAAGCACACTGGTGAATTGAGCCGTGTGGCTGCTCTAAAACGAATTTGTCCCAGGCCGAGGCTTGGTCTGGGGCGTAAGACTTTAGTTCCCAAGTCATGCTTTTATTGGTCAAGGTTGAAGGGTGAATAAAAGACGGTTACTTTTGTTTCACTAAATTTACCATCAGGGCCTAAGGCTTGAATATTGTAAGTGTTCTCACCTTCTTGCATATTACCGTTAACGCCTAAGGCTATGGCCGTGTATTGAAATTTAGTATCTCCTATTCGAAACTTACGGAGCTGGAATCCATTTACTTTAACCGTATTTGTGCCGACTGGTACTTCCCCAAACAGAGTTACACGATCAGATGAAGTCTGATAAATAGCCTTTGGGTTTTCGGCGAATAATGCAGGAGTAGTGATAACTGGCGCAGGGAAGACGTCGGGTAAAGAGTCTTTGGTTTTAGTTGGGACTGTCTCCGTAATATTTTGAGCTGTTTCGTTTGCACTGGTGGTTAGGGGCGTAGGTGTCACGACGACGCCTTCATAATTTAATCTTAGCTCTGTTACGGGCGATCGCTGTCCTTGGCGGTCAATAGCAATGATTTGGTATAGATTCTCGCCCGATTTTAGGGTATTAAATTTGGTGGCAGCAAAGTAGGTCCACTTTCGGTCTCCAGGTTGAAACTTGCTAAGTGTGTAGCCATTGACTTGAATCTGAAAAGCCTGTTTTGGGGCTGTTCCTTCAATGGTGATTGAACTTTTTGTGGCAGGAATAACTGTATTCTCTGCTGGAGAAAGAATCACCGGCGCTGCTAACTCAGGGTTTAGCGGCGCATCTGAATCAAGTGTTTGCTCAGGTGTTTCGATTGTCGGAGCGACCGTCGGGGCGTTGCGTGCCTCTATTTTTGCGCGAGTCTCAGCTACGCCTTCGGGGTCAAACAGCTCAAGGTTTTGTAAGTGCCATTCAGACTCTAAGAATTCTGGTTCGATGATAGAAAGTGTGCTGGAGGGGTCTAATAATGTCGCCGTATCTTGATTAATAACTATTTGTTGTCCCACACTAACCGTAATGCGATTCGCAATCTCTTTGTTTTTATCGAGCAAGTCTAATTGAACACCGCCTTTAATAAGTTTTAATTCGTCAGCATCATCAGCTACCTTTAGATTAAAGGTCGTTCCTGTTACATTTACAATCGAGTGTGGCGTGTAGATTTTAATGTCTGGCTTCTTGTCACTTTGTGCCCAAGAGGTGTTATCAATGTTGGCCCAAAGCTGTCCAGCACTTAGTTTCCAGTGTGCTGTAAATTGTCCGGATGATTTTTTCTCAAGCTTGATCAGCTCCAAACGACTGTTTTCGCCCAAAAATAAATAATTGTCTTTAAAGAAAGTAAGTTTTAGGCGCGCATTTCGAGCGGTTTGAATTTGATCGCCTTCAACAAAGTTCTGTCCGCCAAAGGCTGGAGTCCAACTACTATCTTCGTTAGAAAGCCTGAATTCACCACGGCCTTGCAAAATTTCTAATTGAGCAGAGGCGATCTCGGTTCTTACGTTTTGAAAAAGTAAGGAAAAGAACTGGAATAATGCCCATAGAAAAAAGCCAAGCACTAATACAAACACAATAAGAGGTGTCCAATTGTGTCGTCTTCGTCGCGTATGAGCGGATCTACGGTAGCGTCTTGACCTTGGTTTCATTCATTTGATATTGTCTAAAAATTCAGTGCTGGTGCAAGCTTTTCGGGTGATTCTGTGCTCATTGTTAAATGAATTAATTGTTTTTAGGGGCTTAAATACCGGAGTTTGCAAGGTCTTTAGTTTCGTTTTTTTTGCGTCGCTGTGTTAACCGTTCTATACTTCTATGGAAAATAAATATGAATTTTTTACGTTTAAGTTCTCGGCTTGGTTTGGCGTGTTTAACTGTGTTTTTTTGTGTTGCGCACGCGCAGACGCCCGATCGGAAACCAGACTTAGATTTAATCGCCGAATTAGAGTTGGCTATTAGTAGTGATGAAGTCGTAAAGATTGAAACAGTATCGCGTTTGGCGGCAACAATTAACTTTATTGGCCCCATTGAGGATAACGTGGCTAGAGGAATTATTTCATTGCCAACACCGATGCGAGATGTTTCGCATATTGAATTACGGGTAATTCAACCTGGTGGAGCTGTGGCGCATACGGCTCGGCTTGAGAGTGAGGGGAGATGGGGACGTGTTTTTAAAAATTATAAATTTGGGATTGAGCTAGAAGATGTTGGGATTCAAGAGGGCGCTCGTTTAGAAATGGAGCTTTATCAGGGGGCTCAATCGGTGGCTTTCGCGGAAGAGGAGTTACCCGCTCAATCTAGTCATCCAGATCACGTGGTGGATAACTTCTTAATTACGGTTAAGGAGGGGAAAGTCATACTTGATTACCGTTTTGTTAACTCAGCGTTGCGTCCCATAACGGTTGTGCCGCAGGTGACGTTTAGTAATCAAAATGTTTCAGAGGGGGCAGTGGTTCTGCGAAAGTTTCTAGACGCGAAGTCTATTGGGGCGAAAAGTGAAGAACCTTTTTCTCATACTTTTGATTTGCCGAATCAGCCTGGTACTTATGAAGCGTTGGTTTGGCTTTTAGATGAAAAAAGAAACTTAGTAACGGGGGCATTGCGTCAAATTTTTGTAGTTGAGGGTGATTATGGAGTTTTTCAGTCTGTTCGTTATTATGTGGATAAAGAGGGGCAAGATTTTTTACTTGTTAAGGGGGTAGTTTCACCAACTATTAAAGGGGACATAACTTTAGATGTTTTGGCACAAGGCGTAGTGGAAGATGAAACGAGTTCTGACTTAGTGCCGGATGATTTTTCGGTAAATGTACTTTCGGGGCAACGATTTGAGCAGCGCATACCTTTTAATGCAGTCGCGGCGGTGAATGGCTCACTTGATGGGCGAGTACAGCTGCTTTTAGAGGGCGAGGTTATTGCAGAGCAGTCCTTCAGTTTTTTAGTCAGTGATCGAACGTTGCCTTTAGCAACTAGTAGCCTTGATGAAGGAGATGATAATGATTTGCCTGGCGTCGTTAGTAATGGACGAGGCCCTTTTGAGTGGCTGCTTTTGGGAGGGCTTGGGATTTTGTTTTTGATATTATTAATTTGGATTCTCTATAAGCGCTCGAAAAAATCCAAAACGCTTGTGATATTAGCCTTACTTGGGGTAACGGGGTTGGTGCAGGCACAAAGCGTTACATTGCTCAATACTTGGTATTATCCACAAGCATCCTGGGTTTATAATCCCTTGGCCACAGGGAAGTTTGAGAATTTTCGTCTCACTCGTTTCGATGGTAGTATCTTTAACCCTCTGACTCAGGAGGGTTTTTTTCAAGTAGATCCAGATGCGATTATGATCCGTTTTATAAATGCAGGGGATTATCGTTATTCGCAAGCCTTTGTGTTTAGTATTTCAGATCACAAGCGATATCAGTTAGATGTGCCGGTCCCAACCGATTTAAGTGAAAATGATTGGGCGTTAGAAATTTATTTTAAGTATAAGGGGAGTTGGTATGTTTCTGCTTGGGAGGATGAGTTAACCAGTGATGACTATTTGATTGGGGTCGATAAAACACAACCGCAATTGCAAGAATTTAATTATGATGGACAGGTTTATAATTCATCAAATCAGCTGTTGCGACCGAGCCTAGAGGTGGTAGAAGATGAGGAGACCTCGCTACTACAGGCTCGAAAATCTCATTTTTTAGATCTGAAGGCGAATAAAATTTTATTAAATCAAGATCGGCAAGATCGTCGTAATAAAATTCGAATAAGAAACGCACTTGTAAACACTTTAGCGCAGGAAGAATTGGCAGAGGCTAATATGCAAGCTGGTGCCAGTGTGGTGGCAAATCCAGCTCAAGTCGTGGCAGATCTTAATGTGCTGGCTAATGAAATAAATTTATTTAGTAAAAAAATAGGGGAAGGAGTTTCTGCGGGAGATTTATTTCAAACAAGCAGTCTAGTAAATAATGGGAATTTGAATTCAATTGATCTATCACCGGCGAGTAATGCGCCTCGTGTCTGTGCGAAAGATGCCTCGAGTACTAATACAGAAATATTGCAAACAAATCATTTGGATTGTATTAGTTATTTCCAATCTGAGATTAGCGCGCTTAACCCGCAAATAACGGCGAAGCGAGCACAGCTTAGACTCGCTAAAAATCGTTTTAAAAATAAGGCTATTGGAGTTGAGTTTATTTGTAATGATTCTGGTGCGGGTTGTAACCCTGTTTGTAATGCAGGAGATGATAATTGTGATATATCGTGTGAAACAAACCCGTTAAGTTGTTCTAAATACCAAGCAGAAAATCCAGCAGGTTATGCAGCGAATTGTATTGGAACCCCTTTAACTTGTAGTGTTGATTGTCAACTCAATCCCGAGGTTTGTAAAATGCGTGGACTCCTAGCCGATGTTCGTGGTAATTTTTGCGATGAAGATACTTTCTGTGATGAAACGGCAGCTCGTAAATTTGAGGCCTGTGATAACGTTGGTAATTGTATCAACTTAAGTGATGAGGCGGTAGAAACCGACTGGTATGATCCTGTTAAACCAAAGCTTGCAGGTATGACTATTACCAGGAATAAAGGGGATGTTGGTGGGACCGAAACAGTATTGTCTCTGGAAACTACCACCGGTGGGGTAATTGTTACAAACTGTGCCACCTTGGCATCGGGTTTTGCTGCCGGAGCAGGGACGCTGGGAGATCCGTATGAAATTTGTAACTTAGAACAGTTAGATAATATTCGAAATAATTTAAGTGCGAACTATAAACTCACCTCAAACATTGATGCGGCCGCAACAGCTACTCAAAACGGAGGGCTCGGGTGGCTGCCTATTCCGAGTTTTGCAGGGGAACTAGATGGTCAAGGTTTTGTGATTAAAGATTTGTTTATAAATCGAGCCGCCACCGCAAATGTAGGTTTGTTTTCGCAGGCACTAAACAATGCTAAAATTCAAAACTTAGCGATTGTTGATGCCACGGTAACGGGGGCTAGCCGCACTGGGATTTTAATCGGACATTGGAATAATGGCGGCACTAATGGCACCGTAAACAGTGTATATAGTTCCGGGACGATTAGTGGCACCTCTAGTGTAGGAGGATTGATTGGCCGTATAGATAATAGTGGGGCGATACTCACAAACGCCCACAGTACGGCAAGTGTTACAGGATCAGCCGACTACACTGGTGGTTTGGTGGGCTATTTTATTGATGCGAGCGGAAACGATTCAGGTAATATTAAAAATGTTTATGCGACCGGAAATGTAACCGGAGCCAGTCGTGTGGGGGGGCTTATCGGGGGGGCTACTATTAACACTCTGGATTCTCGTGTGCTCGCAGATGCGTATGCCACGGGTAATGTAACAGGAACGGGGTTAATTGGAGGGGTTATTGGCGAAGTCGTATTAACTGCAGGGGTGGCCATAATTGATAATGTTTATTATGCAGGAAAGCTAAGTGGAGTTGGTACTATGGCCGGAATTGCTAATACTACGGCCGGTATTAGTAATAGTTATTTTTTAGAAACGAATTCTATCAATGTTGGGGTTGTGGCGGACGGGAGCGCGGGCTCTTCGATGGTAAATGTTTACAGCTTTATAAGTTCTCTTTTAAAAGCACAGAATAATTCTTCAGACCCATTGCAACCTTACTTTGGTTGGAGCCAAACGGATTGGGATTTTGGAACGGTTAATAATTACCCAAAACTGCTGAACAGCATTTCTTATAATGAGACTATTGCCGGAAACAGCGGTAAGTTGGCGGCGAGTGATCGATTCAGTTTCGAGATTAGCGCGTCTGATCCGTTTAACCCAGATGCGAGCACTGACCCAGATCTATTTGACTCAAATGCCTGTGGTAGTTCATCTAGTACCGGGTTCTTTTTGGCCGACTCTGGAGACAATGCTTGTTCTCAACGTTATACCGCTTGTGCGTTATCTTCAACACTTAGAGGTGTACAGGATAATTTATTAGGAACGGCTTGCGGGGTAGCGTGTCCGACAGTGACGTATGAAATTGATGGTCAGACCATATCTGAAACCTACGAAAGACAGGGTGATCTTTGTGTGCCTCGTTGTGACTATCGCCTATTTGATGGTTGTTTCCCTTTCTTGCTTATAGGCGAAACGTGTGAAAATGTTAATTGGCTTCCATATGAAACCACTATTGATGAAGGTACTGTTTTTACTCAAACGAGTAATTGTGGAGATACTCGTGATTGGGTTGGTACGCGGCCGATTACACAATCGATTAAACATTTTTTAGAGGGGAAAGATGTCTTTGGAGTTTATTTTTATGACACCTTTAATGATGCTCCAGGGTTTACAGACATGATCTATCGAGGACAATTTACTGTAAACGAAGATGGTTTTGTTCAATCTGATTCTGGGAGTGTTGCGGCCTCGTGGGTACTTGAAGAAGGGTATTCTCCAAATGGAGGTAATGTTCTTAAGATTGAAAGTACCTCGCTTTCTGGTGGATACGCCGCCTGGAAACGATCAGGTATTGTAGTGACACCAAATACAGATTACATTTTAACCTATTGGGTTAAAACGAATGCTACTACGAATAAAAATGGTGACGGGGCTTGGCCAGCCTTGTATCAAAATGGAGTCACGGTATTACATAGTCAGTATGCAGCCACTATGAAATCTGTTGATGGAGATTTGACCTGGCAAAAAGTAGAAGTTCAGTTTACGACCGGTGCTGCGGCTACCACGATAGATGTAGAAATGCGACTTGAAGGGCAAAATGATAAATTAGCTTATTTTGATGATGTAGTTGTTATGAAAAAAAATTGGCGCTACGATTCATCTCAATCGTGGTTTAATGAACCTAAAGGCGATGCCGGTGATGGTATATGTGATTACACTCAAGGGGACGGTGATGACGATCCTCGTTCCGGAACGGATGTTCGCTGTGGTTCTGATTATTTTCCAGAAAAAACAGTAGTGGCTTTTACCAGTGATGGAATGTGGCTGCTCGACGCCGTGGAAGGAGTTATGTGGATGTCGGCACTTAAAGATCCTTATGGCGGTTGGCGTTACGTTTTCTCCACGCTACTTTCAGGCGAACCTTTTGCCTCAAACGGAAAACTAATTGCCGCCTTTAGATTTGCCCAAGGAGGCGGCCGTAACGGAGCGGTTACCATTGGGGATTTTATTAACGACTCAATGTATTCACATCGAATGAGTAATTGTTTCACTTTATCTGGATATAAAGGGATTGGATCGGGCAACAGTAATTATGGTTGTACTTGGGGAACGCAATGGGCTACCAGTTCGTCTAGCTTTACAAACGACACTATTGACCAAAGAAATACAAACAGAAATCCTTGGAGCAATGTCATGCCACCAAATATTTCTTTGGCAAATCATCAAATTAATGCGCTTCACTCAAATATTGTGGGCGGGAAAGAGTATGTAGTTATTGGGCATGATTTTGCCGGAATTACCATTCTTAATAAAACGGATGACACCGTTCAATATATTGAGTTTGATGGGGACGAACATAAAGATCCTTCATATCCTGAGTGGGATGATTTACCGGGAACCGCAAATGATTATAGAGCTGTACACCTAACCTCGGATGGTCGCTTATTCTATTTGTGGGATCACTACAATGATTCTAAAACGCGTTTACACGTTATAAACGATATAACTACCCTGCCTTTTGATGGCAGCGTGTTGAGTGGTACCGCTACTTTTAGCTCTCGTATTCAGCCTAATAGTGCCAGCAGTAGTTACCCCACAACGACTTTAAACGATACCGCGGCCGCGCTGGATGTTAAAGATGATCGTATTTTAATGGGAGGGGATACCGGTTTTGATTTATATGCTGGAACCCTGAGTCTTAATGCTCAGCATCCAAATCTGTCAAAACAAAGAGTAACGAGAAGTTACGCTTCGGCTCCATTGTTTGGAAACGTTTCAGGGCACTGGGTGAACGGCGTATTAGATGTAAGTGGAAAGGCCCATAATCTATATGATGTGGGGGGAGTAAATATTTCTCAAACAAATATTGGCGCGGATTTGCAACAATTTAATTTCAATAATAGCGCTTACCTTAAAAGTGGCGCAGGTGACTTTTCATTTACTACGGATGTAACTATCGGAGCTTGGATATTTACCGACCCTGGAGTGGATGATGGCGGTTATATTATCGCTCAAAAAGATGTGGTTGATACCGAGTATGCTCTTTATCGCACAGCGGACAATAAACTTCGAGTTGAAGGATCGAGTATTCATACCGTCAATAATTACGACTTGTCTGGTTGGAATTTTGTGGTCGCCACGTTTGATGGCACCAATAAGCGAGCCTACATAGATGGAGTTAAAGTTTTGGATGTGCCAGATGAACTAGGCGCTGCCAGCGGAGGCACCTCGCTCGACCCTAGCAACATAACTTATTTAGATGAATACGATGATAACGCTGGATCAAATGGTATTGATCAAGCTTCGGGGATAGATATCGTGGGGAATTACGCTTATGTGACGGCTCGAAATAGTGACGCTTTGCAGGTATTTGATATCAGTAATCCGGCTAATATTCAATATGTTGACGGGTATCGTGACACCACTCGTTTAGATAGAGCTTACGATGTTAAAGTTCAAGGTGGATATGCTTATGTGGCAAACCAACGGAGAGACTCAATCGCGGTAATTAATGTTTCAAATCCAAATAATATTACCTATGTGACGGAGGAGCGAAATTCTCTAAAACTTAATGGGGCGATTGCGTTGGATATATCAGGAAATTATGCCTTTGTGGCCACTAGTAATCGACGATCATTGGCGGTCGTGGATATATCAAATCCGAATAATCCAACCTACGTAGCAGAATACCGAGATGGTGGTAGTCGTTTGCGAACCCCTTTCGATGTAACTATTCAAGGGAATTATGCCTATATTGCCGAAGCCGAGAACAATGCTTTGGTTATTATTGATATTTCAAATCCACTGGCACCAACGTATGCGGGACAATATCAAAATAATACCCGAATGGGGGGGGCTCGAGGTGTGGAGGTAGTTGGTAATTATGCCTTTGTTTCAAATTATGATCGAGATTCAATGGCCGTGATTGATATTACGAATAAATCAAATCCAAGCTTTGTAACAGAGGTACGTGATAACAGCCGACTAAACGGAGCAAGGGCTATCACCGTTGATGGTGATTATGCCTACATCGCGGCGTACAGAGATGATTCGGTTCAAGTTATAGATATTACTACCCCATCGGCCCCAGTATTAGTAGGAGAGTATCCAACTTCATGGAGCTTGAATGGAATTATTGACCTAGAGGTTGTGAATGACAAAATTTTTACCGTTAATTGGAATGATGACTCTTTGACAACCCTTGATATAGGCGAAACGGCGTCAGCTTTAAGCATGAAGATTGGTGCTGGTGAAGACGGGGGAGATTCAACAACAATTTTTAATGGTGCGATGGCTCTACCTTTCGTTGTAGCTGGTAGTTATAATGATGATGCCGTTAAAAAAGTTTATAATGGAACCCGTGATTGGTTTGATGAGAATGTGAAAATTACGTTGCAAGGTACTTCAGATGAAGTGGTTGATATTAAATTTGGCGACTTTGGGAGTTATTTTATTGCGACCAATGGAGGCATAACACACATCGATTTTTCGGGGCGGGTTTTGCGAACTATTTCAGCCTCACCAACATCAGATACAAATGTGCAATTGGTATCAAATAATATTAATGCGATAGATTACCGGAATGGTTGGCTCATTATTGCCTACCAAGGTCGAGGAGTAGAAATTGTAAACATTGCACCACAAGTGAGTGAAATGTTATCAACATACGATACAGCAGAGTTTGATCCTTTCTTCTTTTATTAAAACATCATGAGAACTTGTAAATGGCTTTTGGTTCTCTTTTGTTTCGGCTTTTTTCCGTTGCTAATGGCGGCACCTGTCGCAATTACCACGCCAGAGGTGCTCCCGGGTGATTTAATTCGAGCGGAAGACTGGAATCGTATTCGGGTTGATCTTGAATCGTTATCTATTGGTTTAGATATTCTGACAAATCAAAGCTGGTTACCTAACGGGTCTAATGTTTATTTTGGGCTTGGAAACGTAGGTATAGGAATAAATGAGCCAGAAGCGGCGCTTGATATTTACCGGCAGTCACCATTACCAGGGGCATTGCTTCTGCGAGTGGGAACTGGTACGGATTCTGATCGTTTTAGTGTTGAAGCGGATGGAGATGTATCAAGTGATGGAAATTTATTAGTTCGAGGAGGGAACGTTTACGATAGTGATGGAAGCTTAAACCTTAGTGGAGAAGAAAATTTATATTTAGTATCTGATTGGGATAATGACGCGCCAGATTCTACGAGTATTATTTTTGGAAAAAATAATGCAGGGCCTGGATCGGCGTTTGAGGAAATGATGCGCGTTACCGAGACCGGATTTTTAGGAATAGCCACGCCAACGCCTTTTCAAACATGGTCGACCTTACCGAGTGCGGGTTTAGAAATAAGTGGCGCAGGAGCGCAGTTTGGGCTCAGTTCTCCGGGGGGAAGTCGCTGGGCTTGGCAACTTGATGGCACGAACTTAGAGCTTTATAACGACACAACAGATGTAACGCCACTGGTAATAAACAGTAGCGGGCAAATCGGGGTCGGGCAACCGGCGCCGCAACGGGGTCTGCATGTGGGCGGTTTTGCTCGCTTTGATAGTGGTATCGAATCAAACTTGTGGTGTAACCAAACCGGGAGTGGTTGTATAAGTCAGCTGTTGATGCAAAGTTTATTGTCCAGTGGTAGCGGGCCACAAGCGTGTCCGACAGGGTTTACTATGGTTGGTGGGGTTGGGCAAAGTAATACATTTTGTGTTGAAACAAACGAGAGAGTCGCCACTGATTTTTGGAATGCTAAGCAGATTTGTCGTGGACTAAATGATGGTATTCTTGGGACGGCGAATTTATGTTCGGCCACACAGTGGTATGATGCGTGTATAACTAGTAGTGGGAATGCTTTAAGTGGGAATAACGAATGGGTAGATCAGGTTAACGAAATCCCTGAAGCTCTGGCTTATGGCAGCGTGTCCTGTGAAACCATTACCAGTCAAGATGTAGCGCTTAATAATGTATTCCGATGTTGTTACTAAAAAATAATATGTTTAAAAATTTAAAAAAGGCTTTCAAAACTCTCTCGGCAGCAATTATCTGCGCAGGATTTATATTTACTATTTTAATTCCACAAATATCGCGGGCGGCCATTGGGATTTCTACTCCATCAGTTAGTGCTGGTGAACTTATTCGTGCCTCAGATTGGAATAAGATAAAACTAGATTTAGAAACCATTGCGGCAGCGGTAGGCAGCTTACAGAATCAAACGTGGAACTCCTCTGGGGCTGATACCTATTATAATTCGGGGAATGTTGGGGTTGGTATTAATTCACCCACAGCAACGATGCATTTGTTTGCTACCACACCAGCGGCAAATGCAGTGTTATTTCAAATAGGAACGACCGATGACCCAGACCGAGTACGAATAGATGCTGAGGGTGATATGACTATAGATGGAAAGCTAGTGGTACGAGGAGGAGATATTTATGAAAGTGGCGGAGACTTAGAATTAAGTGGAGAAGATAGCTTGTACCTAAGTATGGACTGGAATAATAATGACGCAGATATCCAATCTATCTTATTTGGAAAAAATGATGATGGGGCTGGAGTTGATTTTGTAGAGTTAATGCGAATTACCGAAGGCGGTAACGTAGGAATCGGAACCAACGCCCCTGTAAGTAAACTACAAGTAGCTGGGGCGATTCAGGTTGGGAGCGATGCGGGTGTTTGTGACGCCGCTAAGACGGGGGCGATGCGTTATAATGGTGGTGCGATAGAACGATGTGATGGTACGGCTTGGGATGCCTTAGCCACGACCAATGTGAGTGATAATTTAGGAAGCCACATTGCTACCCAAAATCTTGATTTAGATGTTTTTACTTTAGTGGGGAATGGAGGAACAGAGGGGATTAAAATTACAGCAGGTGGGATTGTTAGCGCTGATAATAAGCTAGTAGTTAATACAGATGTAGATGAGTCCTTAGTACTTAATGCAACAGACAGTGGCCCCGTTTATCAAAGTTTTAAGCGAGCGGGGGTAAGACAGGCTTTTATTGGTTTTGGTGGAAGCAATACTTCGATGTCTGTATTTAATGAAAGTGCGGGACCACTCATTTTAGGGAGTAATAATTTAGAGAG
>CAMZKS010000003.1 GCA_947311285.1 uncultured bacterium
CCGCCATATCCAAGTAGGGAATATTCCCGGCACCAAAACCAACTTCTTTATAATCAAGTTTGTTGGCATTAAAGGCAAACGGTACTGAGGCAATAACTTTTCTATCGTCAGTCGGATCCCCTAAATTAATATCTATAAATTCATACGCCGTATCTGGGTCAGCCGCATTTTTAACTTCCACTTGTAAGAATAAGTTATTTTGATCAAATAGGCCATTAGTAAAAGGAGTCACATCCCCCATTTGTAATGAAAATGAACCATCCGAAATGGTAGTTGTCGTTTGTACTTCTGACCAGCCCCTGTAATCCGTTGCGCCGGCATTAATAACTCCTCCCACAACATCGGTTGCTTCGTAGTCTCCATTATCCCAGAAACTAAAACGAAAAGTAAAGCTTCCTACTACGGGTACACCCGTGTCATCCAGTAACTCTCCTTCATAAATCAATAATTGGGGAGTAGTGAGTACTTGCGCTTGAGTGAGAGGGCTCACACTTACTAATGCGAGTATTAGAAGGCCAATGTGTTTGAGAAATTTTTTCATACGATATAGTAAACTTTTTAAATTATCAGAGAAGGGCTTATCTATTCTTAATTTTAAATAAGGCGAGTTGTAATAAAATATTAATAATTAAGAGTACAAGAATTAAGAGTAATATTACTAAAACAAATCTACATTCATTTAACCAAAGCACGCTTTTACAACCTGTGCAGGGTTTCTCCATTACACTTTCCGAGGGGGAGGACGACAACCATATTTCCTCCCTCTCTTTTAAGTTATTAGGCCTCGCCCACTTGAAAGCATCTTCCTCCTTTTTAAGAAATTCTTTTTGTGATTTATTTGCCTCAATCTTTATTAAATTATCCAAACTTATTGGGGCTGTTATAAGTAGCTGCTCGGCTGTAATTGGATTATTTGTAGTCGGTTCAACATAAAGATTAGGCACTACTCTATTCTCTGAAGGCGTTAGAACATTAGCTGGGGCCTTAAGAACTGAATTAGTTGTAACATCTGGTGCTTCTTCTCTATTATTTTCTACTTTTAAATCGACTTTAACTAAATCAACATCACTTGGATTAGTGGGGTGATAATCTAGACTAGATTTTATATTTTCTGGCGCAGAAGTTAAGAACAGCGCCTCTCGCTCTTCTTGTGCTCGCACTAATTCTTCGTATTTACGAGATAAAATCCAATTGGACGCATCATATTTTTCACTACTGCCATTACCGCCACTCCCTCCACCACTATTATTTTGTACTATTGGTGTTACAGGCGTGGAGGAAGGGGCAACCACTGCTGGTGCTTGAATCACTAAATCCGACGAACGGATGATTCGTGACGGTTGAATAAACATATCGGCACTTACTTTAAAGTTCGCCGACTGAGAAAATGGCTTACTTTTCATTACTCGCAGGCTATCGGCCTGCCTAATTTGAAAGGCCTCTGCCATATGCGGGACCAAAAGACCCGATACTAAAATCACTCCCACAACGCTTAATAAGCGCTTAGAAATTAGTTTCTGACTGATTTGGTATTTTAACATCAGATCATTATACCCTTTTAAAGCACAAAAATCAAACAACAAAAACATAAAACAAGAATAACCACAAGGGTCTTGAATATCTAGCACGAATAAGGGTTAACTAGTAATTAAAAACAAAATCGGTGTCTTGGACGCCTAAAAATTGTTTTTTGTCTACTGATGGTAAGCTTTGAATCAATTCATTACTTTCTAAGGCATACAAACTAGACGGAATAGCCAAACTAATATCAATCGCCTCAATCTCTTTATGTAGCGCTAATTGATCAGCTTTAAGGGTTTCCATATCAAAACCTTGAGTTGCTAAACTATTAAGCATTACTAAATAGACAAAGGCTAACACAATCGTCAATATCGCCACTCCGACTTTAAAATACTGCCAATGAATGGTCAGATTTAGCCCTGTAATTTGTGGAGCATGCGCTTGAGCGGGATCAAAAAAAGTTACGTTCATGTTTAAATTAAATTTTTTCAGCAATACGGAATTTCACAGATCGTGAGCGTGGATTTCTGGCTATTTCAGCTTCAGATGCCAATATCGGTTTCTTGGTAATAAGTCTTATTTCCGCCTCTTCAACCGTGGTATGTAGCGAAAACGAAGTAACTTCTGTTTTGGGTTTACTGCGAGTTTGAAACTGCTTTTTAACGATTCGATCTTCAAGTGAGTGGTAACTCATAACCCCCAGACGATCACCAGGTTGCATCAGATCAAAACTCCTATTAATAGCGAGCTCTAGGTGGTGCATTTCTTGATTGGTCGCAATTCGAAACGCCTGAAACACGCGCGCTAAAGCTTTTTTACGATCTTTTGGATGCGTACACTTTTCAACCAGATCCTTTAGTTCACTCGTTCTACTTAACGGCTTTAGTTCTCGCGCCTTTACAATGTTAAGGGCGATTCGATGTGCCGACGGCTCTTCTCCATAATTCCGCATAATACGTGTCAAGTCCGCGACAGATTCTTCATTTATAATTTTCTCACAGTTGTGCTCTTGATTTGCGCTAAAAGCCATATGCAAGGGACCATCCGCTTGATGTGAGAACCCCTTACTATCGTCATCAAAATGATTCGAACAAACACCAAGGTCTAATAATATGCAGGTTGGACGGGGCATGGCATATTTTTCATACACTTCATCTATCTGTGAAAAATTAGCCTCTACGCCTACAAAACGATCTTTATAGGACGCGAGTTTTTTTTGTGCGACCTCTAGATGCTGGACATCTAAATCCGTACCGGCATATAATTTAACGTTTGGAAACGCGTCTAAAATTAGTGCCGCGTGCCCCCCCAAACCAAGCGTCCCATCAAAAACTGACTCCGCTTTATCGTGTAGTAACGACTCTAAAACTTCTTGCTGAAGTACTGAATCGTGTTTAAGTGTTTCGTGTAGCATTAATCGTGAACAATTTTTTATGTAATGTGCAAAAGTTGTGCACAGCCCGTGCAAAACTTTTTTAAGACCTTAAGCCATTCATAGACTTGAATAACTTAGTAATGACTTAAATATAGAACAATAAATGTGTTTATACAACAGTTTTTAATGCTTTATGATTGATCTAATAGATTTCTTGTTTTATTTTTTTGTTCGATCAGAATAAAATTGTTGTTCCACACATTTTATCCACAACCCCCCTCATCTTAATGCCCTATTTATACACTTACCTTTGGTCCATAACTCCGGTTGTAGAACTGCGCGGCGCTATTCCTATTGGTTACTTGCATTACGATTTAGGTATAATTCCCTCCACATTAATCGGAATTCTTGGTGGTATCACGATTGTGGTGTTTTGTCTTACCATGTTACCGATACTCTTTCGTTTAATGGAGAAAGCCCCTTTCCTCAATAAAATTAAAAACGCCGTACTCGAAAAAACCAGAGCCAAGCATTCTGAAAAAATGCAGCACTGGGGTGAATTCTTTTTAGTCCTACTCGTCGCTGTTCCACTTCCGGGTAGCGGCGCCTTTACCGGTAGTCTTGTTGCCTATCTTTTTGGTATCCCTGCCAAAAAAGCCTTTCTACTTATTAGTGGCGGCACGATCGTAAGCGGGTTACTTGTAGCAACCTTGACCGTTTCAGGAAAAGGTCTTTGGGGCTTAATTAGCAGTCTTTAAACTTAACGAATCTGAATTGGTGATTGAGGCGTCGTATAATCCCAAATTTCTGACGGAGGCACCAAGTCGCTTAAGCGCGGCGCAAAATCAAAAAGCAACACAACACTCCCCCACTGAGATTTAATAGCCCGAGGGTCGTGTATAGCATTCTCTCCTGACAAATTAGCGGACGTAGCACTGATAGGATATTCAATCGCCACTGCCACCTCTTTTAAAGGCGCAACGCGAAAGGCTACTCCGCTTTGCGGCCAAAACTTCGACAAAGGTAATTTGTCGGTTGGTTTTAAAATCACCGTTCGTGGTCTAGCGGTAAAAAAATCTAAGGGCAGCTCCGAAGGCACTTCTGCAAATTCACGCAACATACTCCAATCTTTCACCATCAAGCTACAATATTTATTCGTTGGTCTTTTTTTTAAATCATAAACGGCCTGCAACATTTCAGGGTCATCGGCCCGTACACCAAGGCCATAACTGGTGTCGGTGGGAAACGCTATGATCTTACCTTTTGCAAACATACCCTCAGACTAGCAAAAATGATTTGACCCCCCAAGCATTTTTTTTAAGATCATTTGGCTTTAGGAATAAAGTTTTGAAGCGCGTGTCGTATAATGGCTATTATCCCGGCCTTCCAAGCCGATGACGTGGGTTCGATTCCCACCACGCGCTCCAAGAAAATTCTGATAAGCCCTGTAAGGGTTTGTCAGAATTTTTTTATTAGCACGAAGTGCTGAACCCACAGGGTTCGAAACGAGGAAATGAGCGTGAAAGCACCCCGCTACAGCGGGGTATTTTCTAAGCGAATGACGAAGTAACGCTAAACGTAGGTTGAAACGAATTGAGTATTCCCACCACGCGCTCCAAATCCCGTATTAAATTCTCATTAGTGATAATTACGCCGTAGTGAGCTTTTTTATAGCTTCATCAAAAACTGTTTCCCAATTCACTGGAAATCCCATTTCTTCCCTGCTTACACTCGAATACTCAACCAAAAGCGACTTCAGTGCTACAGGCCATTTAGTTCTGGGACTAATTTTTTCCATGAGCATTGCCGTCACCACTAACACTGAAAACAACTTATTAGGCTCTAAATGATATTCTTCAAGAATTTTCGGCATAAAAAACGGTGTATCTATCGACTTATTCCAAAGCCTATTGTGGTGGGCACAAATATTACGGACGGTCGTTAGTGATTGCATCCACGATCGTAAAACTCTACCATTGAGTGAATACTGCTTCGCAATCTTTTTTTGATTGTTGTTTGCTAGCCTAGAAAAAATAAAGCTTATTTGCCCGAAGGTTAAAATATTACAAATCATCCAACTTGGTAGCGTCGTTAAATCACAGCCATCTTTAGAAGCTTTTTTTACCCAAGCCTCTTTACTATTCCCCACAGCACTATTTATTTTTTTAGTTACAAAGCTAAAAGCGTTGTGATCTCGATCTTGCGCAAAATTACTTGAGTCTTGATACCAACGATCATTCAATGTTTCAAAGCACATTTGATCACAAATCTGAGCTTTAAATGACACCTCTATTCTTTCTAAGGCATCAAGCAACAACATTCTAAGCTTTCGATCAAAAACGTAGGTCTTTAGAACGGTTTCAAAATCTGTTTCATCTCTGAATTCATTCGATTCATCTTGAAAATATTTAAAATAGCCAGAGAGCCTATAATAACCAATATGTTTTAAATAATGGAGCAATCTATCTTTATCATCAAAGGTTAACCCACGCCTTATTAACACGTCTATTCGCTGTTCATATGTAGTGATTGGTTTCATAAATTCTTTTGACTCTAAGTAAATCTGTACTACTATATTTGTGAAAGTCTCCCTGCCAAGCCTCTTCATGAATGCTCACATTGGCAGGGCTTTTTGTTTAAGCTTATATTCTTCTTATTCCGTAATTAATTCCCAGAAGTAGCTCAAAAAAAAGTCAGCTACTCCCGAAGGGGGTGTCAGACTTTTTTATAGCCTCACTTGTAAACATTCTTTCTGTGGCCTACTTTCAATACTCGATGTGTGCTTGGTTCAATTTCAAGTTCTAGTAAAAAACGATAGTTGCCCACTTTAAGCCGATGCGTGGCCGGCTCTAAATTCTGCCGCGCCTTAAGATGCTTCTCAAATAAGGCTTCTTTCCGTTGGTACTCTCTAATTTTACTTTTGAGATAATCTTGAACCTCCGTTGAAAGCTTTTTGAACTGTTTTTCAGCGGTGTGTGTAAAAATAAGTTTCATATTTTACAACTGAAAACTTGAGTCACCACCCTTCTTTGACTTTTCTAGTTCTGCTTTAAGTTTTTGCTGGTTTTGGCTGATTTCAAACTGTTCGTAGTACTCTTCCATAAAATCGTCACTCTGTTCAAAATAAGGCAGAACAATCATTTTTGGTACGCCATGATTGGTAACAATACAACCTTTTTTATCGAGTTGCTCTGAAATATTTCTAGGATTTCTTTGAAATTGAGAATTGGTGATAATCGTGGGCATTTTTTATTTTCACAAAATACATTAAATATCATGTATTATTTTGTGTGTAATTTCAAGTATTTCATTCATTCACTATTCCCTCTCCCCCCATAACTCCGATTAAAAATACTATGTCTATTTCCGCCGTCGTAATCATACGAAGATCGGTAGTCATTAGTGTTTTCTAACCACGGTTCATACGGTTGAGGCAGGTGCTGCGGTTCATAAACTCTGTCTCTTCCCACCCGAACCGTTGTACTCGTTCGGGCCGTTTGGCCACTGTCATTTCTAATAATAACGCTCACGGTATAAGTCCCTGCCTCGTTATAGTAATGCGTAAAAACCGAGCTTTGTACGTAACCATCACGGCCATAGCGTGCCTGCGCTCCGTACATTTCATCCCCCCAATTAATGTGATAACTTAAGTTCCCATTATTTCGGTCTGACGCTCGCACTCTCCACGTTCCCGTTTGCCCGGTTATTAAGGTCGTTGGGCCACTGATACCACGAACCACTGGAGCCGTTCCAACGCTTGGACGCTCCCCTGTTACTCGAACTATTTTTTGCGAAGTCGCTTGTTGGCCATTTTGGTTTGAAACCGTAATACGCACAGTGTAAGTACCGGTATTTGCATACTGATGGCTAAATGTTGTTTTTTGAGTTGAAAAACGTTGAGGATACTGACCGGCCGCTACGTAATTACGCTCACCCCAATCAATAGAATAACTTAGGTGCGCGCTGCTTCCATCTCGAACTCGAATGGCCCAAGTGCCACTTTGATTTACTTCTAAATTATTGGGACCATTAAAACTTTCAATGACCACTTGTGTCACTGGATTTAGTGAATGGTCACAAAAATAATGTGTTAAACACTGCGTGGCAGCATTGTGTTGCGCTTTCCAAATACCATTACACTGGCTTGCAAGTGGGCGTTCAACCACAGGGCAAAAATTTCCACCTTCACAGCGCCAATCAATGGTACAGCCGTAATTATTTTTAATTTCTTGATATGACCCGCCCTGGCAGGTAGTTGGATTTGGCCGTGCCACAGAATTACACTGACTAGCAAAAGTATTAGCCTGTAGATTTGTTGAAAAGTACTGCGTAAAACCACCATTCCCATTGGTTAAAGTTGGCGCAGGAGGTTGATAGGTTATAGAGGGGCGAGGAAAATTATTCGCTGCATAATAGGCCGTCAATCCTCCACCCGTAGGGTTTTTGTAATTGTTATTACTTTGTGTGTATCCATTATAGCTACGGACACCGACGTTATTATAATTTTGGCTCGTGTTATACGTGCCTTGATTATAAGAAGTTTGAGTCGAGGCTCCGTTAGACTGATACCAGCCGGTTAAACCGCCAGAAGCTAGTGAGTTGCCCGACATAAGCAGCGAGAAAATAAAAGTGGTTGATATCAAATTTCTGAATTTCATAATTTAAAGACTTACTTACTAGTATTATACGTCTTATTTATAATAAATGTGACAGTTTGCGCTAAGATTGATAAAATGTATACAGAAAAAGTCAAGACTATTTAAAGTCGATCTGAATAGTTCAGCTTGGGATGAGGTAAAAATTAGGTACTATACTTTAGAATTTAACTGACCTTTAATGACGACTCTCGACCTAAACCATATCAATGCTTTTACTAAAGCCTGCCGACGCACTATTCTGCAAATGCTCAAGACTTCCCAGTCGGGGCACCCCGGCGGTAGTTTAAGTGCTTTAGATTTTTTAGCGGTACTTTACACGCAACGTGTTGGTAATACGTATGAAAACGTAATTGTTTCTAACGGGCACATTTCACCAGCGGTTTATAGCGTTTTGGCAGAAATGGGAGCGATTGATAAACAGGCCGTGATTGACACTTTCCGACAAATTGGTTCGGTGTACGAAGGCCATGTTACCCGACATATTCCTGGTATTCCGTTTGGAACGGGCCCACTGGGTGCTGGGGTTTCTACTGCGGCAGGGTTTGCTAAAGCGCAAAAATTTAAAAATTCAGACGAAAAAGTATTTGCCGTTATTGGTGATGGTGAAGTGCAAGAAGGACAAGTACACGAAATGGCTCTGTTTGCCGCGAAAGAAAAATTAAACAACTTTATCGTGTTTTGTGATTACAACGCCGTGCAACTCACTACCAGTTTAGACGGGATGATGCCCACCAACGTAAAAGGAATTTTCGAAGCCCATGGTTGGAAAGTTTTAGATATTGACGGACATAACCATGAAGCCTTATTAGAAGCGATTAATACTGAAACCACCGACCAACCCGTTTTGATTTTAGGACGTACTATTATGGGGAACGGCGTACCGATGATGCAAGCGGACGGAGAGAATCACGTTCCAACTTGGCATGGAAAAGCGCCTAAACCAGATGAAATTGATCAACAACTTGAGCTACCTGAACTTTCACTTAGTGAAGACGAATTGAGTGTTTTAGAAAACTTTAGAAGTGAAGTAAATTTTAAACCAAAACCTAATCCCTTTAGCAACAATCTTACCAAAGATCAAAACATCAATACGGGTACGCCCATTGTGTACCCCGTTGGTGAAAAAGCCGCTTGTCGTGAAGCTTATGGCCGAGCACTGCTTGATTTAGCACATAACAATAAAAATATTATTGCCGGAACCGCTGATGTCGGCGGCAGTGTAATGACTAAGTAC
>CAMZKS010000004.1 GCA_947311285.1 uncultured bacterium
ATGAGAAAATTCTTCTGACCATTCAGTTAAAATCACACCTTTAACCCAAATATGTTGAGACTCGAACGTTTCATCTACCCCTGGCGCGAATTGCTTTGGGTCAAACACCCCGTAATTCCCAATAAGGGGAAAAGTAAATACGACAATTTGTCCGTAATAACTGGGATCAGTTAGTGTTTCCAAATAACCGGTCATACCCGTGGTGAAAACAACCTCGCCCATACAATCTGTATCCGCGCCAAAAGCCGATCCAGAGAAAGAATCTCCAGAAGCCAAGTGTAATTTTTTCATATCCGTGCAATTTTAATAATTGATCTATTGTTTGTCACGATAAACTTTGTTCAATTTGGTGCGCTATGTTAAGGGCTCGATCTTCGGCAAAGGCTTTGCATAAAAACTGAACACCAATCGGCAGCCCTGATTTCGATTTACCAACGGGAACCGCTACGCCACAAATACCCGCTAGATTGGCAGGAATGGTTAATACGTCTTCAATATAATCTCTTAATGGATCTGGTGCACGACCAACTTCAAACGCCGTACTGGGGAAAATTGGAGCTAATAATGCATCGACCTCCTCAAAGGCCTTATCAAAATCTTGTTTCACCAAGGTTCGTACTTTTTGCGCTTTTCGGTAATACGCATCGTAGTAACCAGCCGATAAAGCATACGTACCGATTAAGATTCTTCGTTTTACTTCATCACCAAAGCCGTGCTCACGAGTTTGAGTGTAGATTTCTTCTAAATTTTTGCCTTCAACCGCAGATCCATAACGAATTCCATCGTAACGAGATAAATTGGCTGAAATTTCTGACGGCGCAATAATATAATAAGCCGCAATACCATATTTTGTATGAGGCAATGAAACTTCAACCACTTTAGCCCCCAGGTTTTCTAAAATAGCCTTGGTAGCATCAACCACGCTTACAATTTCTTCATCGATACCTTCAATAAAGTATTCCTTTGGGATTCCAATTTTCAGTCCTTTTAAGGGCTGATCTAAGGTTTCTGTATATTTAGGCACGGATACCTCTGGTGTGGTGCTATCTTTCTCATCTTGTCCGGCAATAACTTCAAGCACCATCGCACAATCTTCAGCCGTTTTCGCTAAACACCCGACAGAATCTAAACTTGAAGCCATCGGCATGGTTCCCCAACGAGACACTCGACCATAAGACACTTTCAAGCCTGTACAACCACAAAAGTGCGCGGGTTGTCGAATCGACCCGCCGGTATCCGTTCCAATTGAGGCCACACAAAAGTTGGCCGCTACCGCTGCGGCAGACCCTCCAGAACTTCCTCCTGACACTTTCGTCGGATCAACCGGGTTTTTTGTGACACCAAAAATAGAGGTTTCAGTGGAAACGCCCATCGTGAATTCATCGGTATTTACTTTACCTAACAACACCGCCCCAGCGTCTTTTAGTTTTTGCCAAACCGTTGCATTATAAGGTGGCACAAAGTCTTTAAGTATATTAGAAGCGGCCGTAGTGCGAACGCTGTCCGTGCAAACTACGTCTTTTAGTGTGACGGGCATCCCATCTAACGGTGATAACAACGACTTGTTGTTAAAACGACTGTCCGCGGCATCGGCCATTTCTCGTGCTAAATCAAAAGTAGTGGTAACAAAAACGTTTAACTCTTTATCACGACTTTCAATCTCTTTAATGAAAGCGTCTGTGATTTGACGAGAAGTAAGTTCACCTTCTTGGAATGCGGTGGATAGTTCTTTAAGTGATTTCTTAACAAGACTCATAGTTTTTAAATTTAATTTTCTGTTTAAAAAAAGACGTATTACATTATTTTGGGAATTTTTACGCTATTCGCCTCTACTTGATGAGGCGTACAATTAATCAGTGCCTCTTCAATTTCACTTGCGATTATAACATCTGGTCGCGTTACGCTTTCAAGGCCTGTTACTTGTGAAGTCTCCGCCACCCCTTCGGTATCCACTTCTTCAAGTACGGCAAAGTAATCTAAAATACCTGAAATTTGCGGCACTAAGCGCTCTATGTCAGCGTCCGTTAAATTAATTTTAGCCAATTTAGCGATGTGTCGAACTTCATCTTGAGTGAGCATTTATAGCTTATTATTTTCTGTAAGGTATTATAGAAATAAAAATGAATGAATCTAATTAACTTTCGGTCATTTTTTTGGTATAATAAAAAGATTGAATTCAAACAAGTTTATGAGATTCCGTGAAAACCCAAATACTCCCATTATTGAAAATGCTATTGCTGAAAACTCGGGAGGCATTGGAACTAAGGAGAATCCATACGGACAAAAAATTTCACTTTTAGATGTACTAGATTTAAGCCTGAATAAGAAAAGAACCAAAAAGGAGAGATTAGAGGAGTACGAAAAATTTTTAACGCAGGTTAAGATATTATATGGTGTGATTTTTGGTAGTATTAACACAAAGAAAAGTCGAGAGGTTTTCACTAAATCTTTTCGTGATGGGTTTGAGTATTGGAAAAATTCAGTGTTGCCTTGGGATGTTGATTCTGGGGTTTTGGCTAAAATTTCACAAATTTTAACGACAATTGACCCTTTATCAAAAAGAGAGATTGAATCTATTATCTCTGGAAGAGGTTTTAGTGAGGAAGAACTGAGACATTTGCTAGCTATCTTAAAAGCAACATTTATTGCCAAACATGCAAAATCTGAAAAAAGTATTTTCCCCCAAAATTTAACCCGAAAAGCAACATCATTCGATGAAAAAATCCAAAGTTCATTTGAAAAAAGAACTAAAGATTCTGACTTCCCCTTGGCTTTTGAGTTCGGGGATCGAAAAATAAAGATAAAGCCTTTTTCTTTGAACGCAAAAGCGGATAACCGAATATTTGACAAATTGGGCAGACGCCCGACCTTGGAAATAGAAACACTAAATGATATTTTGAGAGCTAGATTTGTGGTTGAAGAATCCGATGATGTAGAAAAATTAAAGGATCATTTAGTAGGAAATCTTTCTGGTTTTTCCTTAGTGATAAAAACAGCCAAGAGCAATACCTCTGCTGGTGAGCGTGGTGGTGAAATTGTTTTATTGGGAAAAGTTGATGGTACTCCTTGTGAAATAAAAATCATGACACTCAATGATTATGAACAATCGGAAACGGGAGTAAATCATCATCAAGTATATGCTTTTCTACAAGATTGTCAGCTGTACGAACGATATTATGGAGCGATCCCAAACAAATTTATTCAAGAGGGAATAACTAAACTGAGCGGAGATGGCTCAATTTGGAAAAACCTAAAAACTGATGTAGTTAAGCTATGGTGTGAAGAATACAATGTTTCTCTTTCGAATCTAAAAGGGAATCAAATGGATGTAAATAAAGGTAAAGCTCAGGAATTTATAAGAGCTCGGTTCGATAAAATGTTTTTTTCTACTAAGACTGCAAACTTAGATAATGCGGCTATTATTGGAGATGACAACTCTAGAAAAATATACTGCTCTTATGAGAATATGTTTAGGTGTGGACTCTTAAGGAAGGATCAAGGTTATAATGAGGTATATCATACTATGTTTTTAAAAATAAAAGAACTGATCAAAGCCAAAACAAGCATTGATGTTTCCGAATTAGCAGTTAAGGAGCTCTTCAACGAGAGCCAAGAGGATGTTCCTGTAGAAATTTTTGATGTTATAAAATTACTAAAAGGTTTACCTCAACAATTAATAAAAAATATTTCTTCAAGAGTTTCTGATACAATCACTTAAGAATGAAAACCCTAATTGCCGGCACCTTTGATAATTTCCACGTAGGACACCAGTGGTTTATTTGGTCTGCTGTAAAGCAGGGGGCCAAAACGGTGATTATTGTGGCTCGAGATTCAACCGTTACGCGCTTAAAAAAACAAATGCCTTGTAACTCTGAACTTAACAGACTGGCGCGCATACAAAACGAAATCATAGCACTAGACACGGTAAGTGCCCGATTAGGACGCAGTGATGCTGATTTTTGGGAAACCATCCGTGAGGAAGCACCGGATCAAATTTTGCTGGGATACGATCAATACGTAACACCGGAGGCTATTAATAAAACTTTTCCTGATATAATTATTACGCGGTGTACAGCTTATCAACCAGAAAGATTTAAGAGCTCAAAGTTTTAAAAAACCAAGTCCAGACTTGGTTTTTGATTAACGATGAAATTTATTGTCTAGCTCAGCAAAGGGCACAAAGTGATGATTTGGACGACCATGGGGACAAAGTAATTTCCAATCAGTATTATCAAAGTCTTCAATTAATTTTACCATCTCTTCGTGTTCTAGTTTATCACCAAACATAACCGCCCCTCGGCAGGCTTTGTATTCCAGTAACTTACGCATAATTTGATCCGTTACGTTTTCACCAAATTTTTCGTTTTCTAAAAAAGTTACACACTGTTCTAGCAGTGCTTTTAAATCTTGGCCAACAAGTAATTCGGAAACCGCATTAACCACTACCGTATCATCCGCTTCAAAAGTGAGATCAAAACCTAAATCACTCAAAACCGTTTGCTGTTGATGTAGTAAACTTACTTGATCTTCTGGTAGTTCGATTATGTCTGCTACTAACAGTGGCTGTTG
>CAMZKS010000005.1 GCA_947311285.1 uncultured bacterium
AAGGGGTAGATATGTCATCCCTACCATGACATATCTACCCCTTCACAACTCAACCATTTGCTTCATTACTCGTCGTCCCAATGCCTACATTCCCATCCATATACACGGCATTGTTCGTATTAGTTCCGTCCACAAACTTCCCCGTAACCGGTAATCCGGTAGCACTATTAATAAAGGTCGTTGCCGTAATTGTATCCCCTGTAATATCACCACCAACCGCTAAATTATTGCTGGTCGCAATATTATTAGTTGTATTATCTACGTCAAAAACAGTCGTACCACTCGTTGAGTTATAAATTTGAAAATTGCCCCCCGCTCCGCCATTATTTCTGATAATCCAGTGTTGATTTCCATTAATTAACCGAACGCTAGCATCATTCGTGCCTGAAGCTTCTACACTTAAATCTGAATCACCCGCTGTATTTTGCACCTCTAGTTCGTAAGTCGGACTACTGTTAATTCCAATCGCTACTTTTCCGGTATTAAAATAAATATCACTGGCCGTTTTTACCCACGGGCTTGGGTTTGGCAAATTGGTTAACTGCGAGCCATCACCAATAAAGGCTGAGGCATTCACCGTTCCATTTACGTCTAACTTGTAACCTGGTGTTCCTGCAATTCCAATTCCAAATCTATCATTGGTTACGTCCCCGTCTCCCAGATCATCCTGCTTTAAGTTCCGCAGCATATTAATCACTAAATTCAACTCAGCCGCCGTGAAAGCGTCACCCGTGTTTTTTACCGGAATACCACTCACATCATAAAGTGTCGCTCTCGCTGGAGTCGGCGCCACCGCTATAAGCAGGCTTAGAACAAGACTTGTCGCCAGCACTGATTTGAAAGAAAAATATCGCATGTATTTTTTTGTTTTTGTTTTTTTGAGAATCTCGCTATTGTACCCTAATTTAAGCCTTTAATAAAGTCGAATCATGTTTTTTTTCTCCGGCCAAAAGCCAGAAACAACGTGCCGCCTAAAAAGGATAGAAGCAGTGGCAGCCATAAATTATCAGCACTACCAGACTCTGGCACTGCTGCAGATAACAACACTTCACCAAAGGTTGTCGCCTCTACCGTATTACTCAATGTACCTTTAATTCCTTCAGAATCTATTGCCACCACTTGAAAATAATAACGTGTCGCCTCTTTCAATTTATCTATGTACCACTGGGTTCTATTATCGGGAGTTAAGTTAACCCCGTAAAGGTTTTCAGGATCTTCCCCGAACAGTATTTGATACTGCATTATCGCCTTATCATCTCTGGCGGGAGACCAATTAAGCGTTATCCGCTGCTCTCCTGGCGTTGCACTCAAACTTGAAACAGCCGTCGGTGGCAAATTTTTAACTACTACAGGTTTGGCCGGCTCAACAGGCTCTGTTTCCTGTGTAACCACTACCGGTTCATTTCCACATACTTGAATTTCAGCGGCCGCATTTTCTTGCAGCTCATTCCCTAAAATATCCGCCACCGTACAGGCCACAGGAAAAGTTCCACATTGTTCACCCGCATTAATATCCCCTATAAACACATCACCTGATCGATTCAAGGCGGTAGGAATTTGGTTAAAAGTACAAGTTGCAGTTGATAAAGGCTCATTCGAAGACACACTTATCGTAAACACACCCCCTGCCCCGATACTACCTTGCGGTATCACCTCGACCGCTAAAACTCTTGGTGGCGTATTATCAATTCGTATTTCCACTACGTTGGAAAAAAGCGTGCCGTCCATGTACTCTGCTCTAAAAATATGACGCCCATCTGCCAGTGCAGGCGTTTGATAGAAAAAATCTCCATTTATATCCAAACTCAAATCTTCGACTAAAACCGTCGGCCCATCGGTAATTTTAATAGGAGCTCCGGCTTCACCTCGTCCAGTAATGGTCATTCTTGAAGAACTGAATGTCCCCGCGCTTGGCGTTAAAATCACCAACCCCTCTCCGGCTGGAGGCTCCACTAGACGATCCTTGCTCACGACATTCAATTCCACTTTCCCATTTACCTTAGGATCCGCAATATCAGTAACCGTCAGTGTTCTAACGCCTGGCGTAGAAAATGCAACGGCCACCGCAAATTCGTGCTCACCTTGATCCGTTCGAGTGAAGTTATAATCAACCGGCAAACTTGCCCCACTGTCATTTGAAGAAAAACGAACTTGTCCTTCGTAATTTTTCACAATATTTCCCGCATTATCTTTAGCTAGCACCTGAAAAGTTAGGCCGTCCTCGGTTCGTACTTCCGAGGGCAAACCTTCTATCGTTAAATATTTAACTTCTTCAAAGTCATCAGTAAAAAGCTGGGCTTTTAGGAATTCACCAAAACCAGACTGTCCAACCCCTGCTCCAGAATTTGAAGCTAGGTGAAACACAATTTCGGCTTTCTCAAAAATAATTTCATCATTTACTAACGCTGATAACACGCTTACTCCTGGCGTATTTGAGGCCACAGTTCCTTTTATAATCCCATTAGCATCCGTAATGCCTGCAAAATTAATCACATCGTCATTACGAGAGGAGAATAATTTAACATTTTGATTAGGCACTGCGTTTCCGTAAGCATCTTTGATAGTCACCGACACCTGTGCCAGTGCCTGTCCATCAGCCGGCAGCGTCGCCACCGAGGATTTGACCGTTGATCGGTATACCGACGGAGATCCGGCTAAAACCTTAAAAGTATGACTCTCGGTTAAATTAACCGATTGGTTTCGCACTACATTTAAAACATAACGGCCGCTCTCTTTTAAATGCAGTCCGTAAAGTTCATTATTTATATTCCCTAGACTGTCCGCTTGAAAAGAAAGTTTAATCTCAGCGTTATCCGGTTTTTTTAACGTAGCACTAACCCCCTCGTTACTCGTTAAACCCGAAATCTGCAAACTCGCCTCTGAGCCCGCAAGTGTATCGCCTACATTAACAAAAAAAGCCTGCCCACCCAGCACTGGTAACAGTGCAAATGTGAGCGCTAGACCTTTATAAAAACTTTTAATACTTGATAACTTCATTTGTTTTATATCTATTGTAACGCATTGTAGCACAAAACCAAACTTCTTAAACATTCTTGTCATCAAAAAAGCACCGACACAAAGGACGGTGCTTAAATAATTTAATCAAAAAACCTAAAAACTAGTTTTTAGACTTCTTCATTAGATCCCGAATTTCGGTTAACAATTCAATATCTTTAGGTGTAATCGCTGGCTTTGCTTCTTCCCTCTTTTGTGCCTTAGTAATCATACGAACGATCATAAAGACGGCAAAACCAAGAATCACAAAAGCGATCACATCGTTTATAAATACACCGTAATTAATGGCTACAGCTTCCGTATCTTCTGTAGCAGCTTTAAGCGTGTAACTAAGATTTGCAAAATCAACATCCGCCATAAGCAAACCTAATGGTGGCATAACGACATTAGCAATCAATGATTTAACCACCGTGGCAAAAGCGGCCCCGAAAATAAAACCAACCGCCATATCCACGGCATTACCTTTAATAAGAAATTTTTTGAAGTCGTTGAGCATCGTAAAAAGAGTTAAAGAATCAAAACAAATATTATCTCATAGCCCTCTCGTACGCAAGCCTAAGTTTCACCCATAAGCAAAAATATATCGCTTTGACAAAAATTCATATAATTTTATAGTAACATTATGAAGAAGTTATTATTCTGCCTTTTATGTCTATTTATAGGTTCGTCAATGGGCGCCGCCGAGTCCCTCTGGCAATGGGGACAAGAAGATTATAAACGTGGACAACAACTAACCTTAGAGAGCTTAGAGTTCTCGGTTATTGTAACAGATAAAAACGGTGAAGAGCTTTATCGAAACTTTGACCAAGAGAATCGCGAGTGGGTGGATTTAAAAGACATCCCGCTAACGCTTCAACTCGCCACAATTATCGCCGAAGACAAACGTTTCTACTCGCATTCAGGCGTTGACATAAAAGGTATCGGTCGAGCGGCTTGGGAAAACTTTCAAGCCGGAGGCATTGCCCAAGGAGGCTCTACTATAACCCAGCAGTTAGCCCGAAAAGTATTTTTAAATGATGAGCGTAGTTACGAAAGAAAATTAAAAGAAATGTTTATCGCTCTCGGCATTGAGAGCCGGTACAGCAAAGATGAAATTCTAGAAATGTACCTTAACACTGTACCCTATGGCCCTCGAACCAATGGCGTGGCCGTGGCTGCAAATGAGTACTTCAACAAAACACCGCGCGAGTTAACGGCCGCCGAAAGCTTGGTTCTCTCCGTTTTACCAAAAGACCCCGTACGTTTAGCCCGAAAAACAGAGGTAAATACATGGTTGGGTGACTGCCCAATAGCCTTTGTAGCCGACACTTGCAGCCCATTTAAAGATTTAAATTATGATTTTTCACGAGTAGAGTCTCTTTTATTTGCCGTCGCCAAAAATCTCAACTGGCCCCAGAAAAAGGCGCACGAGGTCTGGGGTGAATTACGAGATATCAAGTTACCACAAAACAAACGCTGGGTAAATGACGATTTTCAACACTTTCGTTTTTATCTAGAAAACTTTTTAGCCGATAATAATTTAACTATCGCAGAAATGGGTGACGGAGTTATTATTCAAACGACACTCGATAAAGCTTTGCAACAAAAATTTATAGCTCAGATTGATCAAAAAAGTAACACCTTGCAGGCCGAACATTGGATTTCTAACGTAGCCACGATTGTTATAGATCATAAATCAAGAGGCCCACTGGTTTGGATCGGCTCAAAAGATTATTGGAATAACCAAATCAAAGGTCAGATTGATATGCTGCAATCACGTCGGCAAACGGGATCAACCATTAAGCCCTTTGTTTACGCTGCCGCAATTGATCAAGGCTACCAACCACCGACTATTTTTTATGATTCTGTGACTTGGTTTCGAAATGATAGATTTAGACTCAGTAACGCCGATGGCCAGTTTTTGGGCGGCATCAGAATGAAACAAGCTTTAGCTTATTCTCGTAATATTCCGGCAGCAAAAGCCTTGCTGTTAGCTGGAGGCGAACGAGCCGTTAAAAGCTATTTAGATGAACGCTTTGGCTTTGATATTATGGATCATTACCCAAAACACCCTTTCGGCTGGACGCTCGCACTCGGCACCGCTCCAGTAAAAATAGCCGATTTAGCCAACGCCTATGCAACGCTTGGCAGTAACGAACAAAAAGACCTGTGCCCAATTTTAAGTATTACCACTTTTAAAGGTGAAAAAGTGAGCCATCCGTGTCAGGTTAAAATTACACGTCGCACCAATCAAACAACCAACTATTTTATTTCTGAAATACTCAGCGATGAAAACGCTCGCCCCAAAGATTGGAACAAGCTTGTTTCTACCGCGCAACCAATGGCGATTAAAACGGGAACTTCGTCAAAAAGAGTGAACGGCCAGGTTATGCCCGTGGACGATATTGTGGTCGGATACACACCAAACGCGACGGTCTTACTTTGGGCCGGAAATACCGACGGAAATGCCCTTAAACCCGGAAGTGTAGCGATATTTTCTATCGGTGAAACCTGGAGAGATTTAGCGAACACCATGCTCGCACATGATAGTGCTTTAGCCGGAAGCTTTAAAGCACCCGTCGCCCTGCAAAACATTAATGGCAGCCTCGCTACACTGGATTACCAACCACCAGGCTACGAAAATTTAAGTCGCTATGTTGGGTACAATGTAGAACGAGGGATTAATCCTTTAAACAAATTAGATCATGAGCGATAGATTTGAGGTATTAGAAATAAAAGTGAAATCCTGTTTAGACGAAGAGATACATTTCCCCTTCTACCAATCAATTAAGTCCTCTCCGCACTTCATTTCAACTTTTTCAATGTAGCTAATAATTTGTGGTGGGATTGGGATTTTTTTAACAGATCGGAGCCCACTTAAATCAGAGGCTAGCACACAATCCGCCATACTAAACTGTTGGCCGATCCAGCCGCCTTCTACGCGGTCTACAATTTCAGCCAAAATAATAATTAAGTTATCTCGGTACAAAGTTGGCGCTTCTTTTTTCATCTCCGCAAACGTTTTACCTCGCTTCGCTTCTTTACCTTCTTTAAAATACTTAATCCCCGCTTCATCAAACTCAGGGGCACCCTCAAATTCATCCAAATACCAAGGCAATACCACATCCCAAAATTTAGGCGCTCGCACCACAATATTGCTAGCCCAGTCTAAATCTGGCTCAATCCATTGATGCGAAAGCGTTGGCTCTGGAAAACGTTTTTCTAGCTCTTTAATTAAGTCTAAACTCTCACCCATTATTTTCCCATCATCAAATTCAATAATTGGAAGTAGTTTCTTTCCTGTTAATTTCGCCGGTGTTTCTTTGTCGGCGTAGCTTAAAGGGATGTCTTCATACTCAATATTTTTCGCTTTTAAAACCAGGCGAACTCTTTGGCAGAAAGGGCAGTGCGGATAATGATAGAATTTCATAGAAGGAAAATTATTCAAATCAACTATACTAGAACTCAATGACAGATGAAATAAAAATTCAGACCTTTCGACCGGGAGACGCACTTCCAAAAAACTTAATATTACCGCAGCAAAGTCATAGTGCTAACGTTGTGAAAATCGAGACGGGGTTCGAGGATTTAACCAACTGTGACGGACTTTGGACCCAAAATAAAAAATTTCTAATTGGCGTTAAAACGGCCGACTGTGCGCCTATTTGCATTTGGAGTAATGAGCAGTTTGGAATTGTTCATGCCGGCTGGCGAGGGGTTGTTAATGGAGTTATTGAAAATTTATTAACCGCCTTTGAGTTCGAACCAAGTTCGAACTTGGTTCGAACTCAAAACCCCGAGACCGGTCTCCAATTTAATTCAAGCCAGTCTAGTCCTACTTCACTAGAAAACCGAGACCGGTCTCGAGATTTTAAAATCTGGATCGGCCCGATTCTGCCTCGTTTTGAAATACAACGAGATGAATGCTATGAACAAATTAAAACTAAGTTTGGCGATGAGTTTTTTAATGAAATCAAGGTCGACCTTAAAATGCAAAAAGCGCATTCTAATAAGAAAAAATCAAAATCAAGGTCGACCTTGATTTTTGAATTCAAAAAATGCCTACAGTTCTTACTACCACAAGCCGAATTCGATTCACGCTCAACTTTTACAGATAAAAATTTAGCCAGCTGGCGACGTGACAAACATTTCAATAAAGGCCAGAATATAACCGTAATTGGTAGTGCTTCTCACTTTTCTTAAGATTCCCTATTACTTACTGCCTATAAATTCAAGGTCAACCTTAAAACATTCTCAACCTTAAACTACATGAAACCCTTCAAAATCCTGTCTCGTGAAACGCTCATAGACTCACCATTCTGTCCCATAGAAAAACAAATCGTAGAACTTCCTAATGGCAAAACAACGGAATGGTTTGTAAATTTAAACAAAGGCGCTGTAATTGTCATTCCGATACTAGAAAATGGAGAAATTTTACTACAAAAAAATTATAAACACGGCTGTGGACAAGTGATTCTAGAATTTTGTGCTGGCATGATCGACGAAGGCGAGACTCCCGAGCAAGCGGCCAAACGCGAACTTTTAGAAGAAACCGGTTACGCCTCCCCTCAATTCATAAAGCTTAAGAGTATTTTTAATGATCCTTCTGGCAGTAAAATGCAGTATCATTATTTTTTGGCCAAAAACGCCTCCAAAACCCAAGAACCAGAGTTAGAAGATGCCGAACAAATTGAGCCTTTTACGATTAAAAACCTTGAAACCCTTAAAACATTTTTAACTCACCCCGACACTAAAACCACCTCGGCCACAGTTGGTGGGGCGTTTTATTAGAAACCTATCTGAGTAACTAAAACCTATTCAATGAAAGTAATTCTGCTTCTCAGCTAAAATAAAAAAATTGACAACAGTAAAAAAAACTACTTTTAATATTGTCTATCATGATGAGTCGCAATTATGCGCATCTCGCTTGATGACATAGAAACTGAAAGGACATGTTATGTCTAAACAACTTATTAAAGCTACCGCCCCTGGGCGGCTTGCGAATCCGGCCTTCGCCGACCCCCTGATCGCGCAATACTCTGGCAAAAACAAGTAGCCAGCGGTTTCTAACTCTCGCAGGGGGCGGCCCGTTCGCCCTCTGCATTTTTTCATTTTCTAGAGACCGGTCTCGTTTTACACACTCGCAATGACCGCATTCTTATGCCAGATCACTTTTATTTGACACACCCCCTTATATCGCTAGATTTTATCAGCTTTATCAAAGACCGCCGGTTTGTGCTTGCACTATAAACCCTGCCGAGATGAAAGATGAGTTAGAGATTCCAATCTTTAGCGCTCAGAGCATGCAGCTCTAGAGCCTGGAATTAACCATCAGGTCGTTTCATCCCGTGAGCCCTTGATTCAGCACCAAAGGTTTATTTTATTATAAACTTCAATCTAAGAACCAATTGAATATGGCCACATCGAAAGCCAAAAAACAATATCAACTTACAGAACTTGAAGCCAAGTTAAAAGACGCTAAAGGTATTGCCTTTGTTAAATTTGACGGCGCTTCTGTAATGGACGTACAAGCCGCTCGCCGTGATGCACGATCCAAAGGCATGAGCTACACGGTAATTAAAAAAACCTTAATGAGCTTAGCCGCAAAAAACACTAATACGGGCGAATTTAGTGCAGACCAATTAGACGGTTCTGTAGCTATCATTATTTCATCTGAAGATGAAATTGCACCAGCTGCCGCCATTAAAGCTTTTAAAAAAGAGCACTTTGATAAAGAAACTAAAACTAGTAAATTTGATTTTGCTGGCGCTATTTTCCAAGGAAACTTTTTAGACGCTGCCGCTACG
>CAMZKS010000006.1 GCA_947311285.1 uncultured bacterium
AGAGTACTTTATCTTTGATTTTTACAAACATTATGAACAAAAAACCTGATCAGGACGGAGTACCTAAAAAAACAATATTTATGTTTTTAGGCCTAAATCTGTTGTTAGTAACTCTATCAGGGATCCTTTTTTTTGGTAAATGGTTTGAGGTGGCAGATTTGTCGGCTAAAATGCTCACACTGAGTGAAAGACCTGCAGAGAATAAGATGGAGGCAGTAGCCGTGATGGAGCCAGTTTTTCTAGAGGGGCAAGAAAAAGTTTTAGACTACCGGGTAGAGCAGCGAAATGCAACATTTAACGGGAAAGCTTACAGAACCTTACGAGCCTTTAATTATAAGGGGAAGGCACAAGTATTAGCGATAGATTTAGAAACGAATCAAACTATTATTTTACCAAGGGAGAACTTAATTTTTTTAAAAACGGACGTGATTTTTAATGAATCCGCCTACCGGAGGGTGCTACAGAGCTTGAAAGAGAAAGAGGGCGTAGCGAACCAAGGTTTGAGGAGCGGCAAAAATAAAGAGGCAGATGAAATTTATTTTACAGCGGACTTTTGTCCTTCAAGTAAATCTGGTTTTGAGCAAAAATTTTTTGAGGAATTTATAGCAACTGGACATAAGAATGTCGGCATAGCTATTACAAAAGCTTGGGTGGATCAGCATCCAGATGGTTTTGCATGGTTGTTAGATAAGCAAACTCGTGGAGATTTAAATATTACCTGGATAAATCATAGTACGAATCATCGTTATGATTTTGGGGAACTTAATTTGAGTAAAAACTTTTTGTTGCTACCCAATACAAATTTGGAAGAAGAAATATTCGGAGTAGAAAAGATGCTTATAGAGCGAGGTCAAACACCGTCGATTTTCATGCGTTTTCCTGGCTTAGTTTCTAGTGCGGATATTCGTAAGCAGTTGATTGAGCACTATGGCTTAATTTTTATTGGTTCGAACGCGTGGTTGGCAAAAGGGGAGCGTCCAATGCCTGGTTCTATTGTCTTAATTCACGGTAATAAAAATGAACCGCTAGGTATTACTAAAGCTTTTGGGTTTTTAGAAAAGTATGAAGGTGGTCGGTTTGGAAATTTAGAGGACTTGTTTAAATAAGTATTGAAAAATTATGTATTTTTAGCATCTTGAAAATAGGGGGAGAGTAATTAATAATATATGAACAAAAATTTTGATCTTAAGGCTAAGTCAGGCTTAGCCCGAGCCGGTATTTTAAAGACTCGAAAAGGAGATTTGAAGACGCCGTTCTTTATGAGTGTGGCAACACGAGCTGCTATTAAGGCCGGTGTTAGTATGGATGATTTAGAAAACATTGAAGCACCAGTAGTGCTTTGTAATACTTATCATTTACATTTAAAACCGGGAGAAGAATTGGTAGAAAAAATGGGAGGTTTGCACGAGTTTATGAAATGCGATAAGCCAATGCTGACTGATAGTGGTGGATTTCAAGTCTTTTCTATTAAACGTAAAAAAATTACGGATGAAGGCGTGTGGTTTAATTCGCATATTGATGGTAAGCGTATTTGGATAGATGCAGAACGCTCGATTGATATTCAGCATAAATTGGGGGCGGATATGATTATGGCGTTTGATGAATGCCCGCCGAGCCGATTACAAAATCGGATGGAACCGCCAAGTGATCCAGCAGAAATGAAAGCCTGGAAACGAAGACAAGAACGAAAGCTTTATTTTAAAATTAAGAAAGCCGTCGAAAGAACGACCGCTTGGGCGAAACGATCTATTAACGCGCATACACTTAGGTATGATTTAAGTTTGTCTCTAACCGAGCGTCCACAATTATTCGGGATTGTACAAGGTGGTTGTTTTAAAGATCTAAGAGAACAATCACTGAAAGAAATTACCGCGTTACCGTTTGATGGTTTTGCTATGGGAGGCTTAGCGGTGGGAGAGACGAACGAAGTGATGTATAAGGTGTTAGATGAAATTGCAGAAAAGTTGCCGGCAGATAAACCTCGTTACTTGATGGGGGTGGGGACACCGCGTGATTTGATTGAAGCCGTGAGTCGGGGGATTGATATGTTTGATTGCGTGCTGCCAGCAAGAAATGCTCGGCATGGAACGGCTTATACTTGGAACGGTGATGTGCGGATAACAAATAAAGAATTTGAAGCCTCAAAGGAGGTGCTAGATAAAAGTTGTGCCTGCCCGGTGTGTAAAAATGGGGATGGATACACGCGCGCATATTTACGACACTTGATGAACGTGGAGGAAGAGCTTGGAAAACGGTTTATGACGATTCATAATTTAGCTTTTTATCACGATTTAATGCGTACTATGCGAGAACAAATTATGGCAGACACTTTTGAGGAGTGGAAAGAAGTAACTTTAAATCAACTATAAAAAAACGAACAAATATTGTGTTCGATTATTTTAATTCTGAAACCTTAAATTTTAGATCCTGGGATAAAACGCAAAGTGTCTCTGTACATCACGGGATCAATTTCATGTTTTACAGAAACCCCCAATCACCAAATAAATTAGCTTGCATTAAGCCGGCAAACTGATGTGCGTAAAATCCGAGTAAAGCGGAGATGCCTACGATCCCTGCGGCAATACTAAAATCTTGCCATATTATTGGAAGGGAAAGTAAATTGGTTTTCATGATTTTCTGAGGTTTTGTTAAATAAATCCGAACATTGTATCATGTTTTACCGCTTTTTAGAAGCCCTATTTTTAGGTTTTTTTAAGTTTGTTTTTTTAGAAAGCTAGAGAAATAGAAAAGACTTTCTCAAGTGTTGGAAATATGTGACAATGGGAAGGTGAAATGAAGACCTTGAAAAATAAAAAAGTTGTAATTATTGCTGATTGGTTAACCAATCAGGGTGGGGCTGAGCAAGTTGTCACGGCGTTAGCAGACTTGTTTCCAGACGCGCCAATTTACACATCTGTTTATAATAAAGGGGCTATCCCCGCCTTAGCGACTCGAGACATTAGAGGTTCTTGGCTGCAAAGCTTACCAGCGTTTGTGCGTCATAAGCATCAATTTTTACTTCCGTTTTTCCCTGGGGCATTTGCGCGTCTTGATTTAGCTGAGTTTGATATTATTATCAGTTCTAGCTCCGCTTTTGCAAAGAATGTTCGGAAAACTCGCCCAGAACAGCTCCATATTTGTTACTGTCATACACCAACCCGTTATCTTTATAATGCGCGACAAGAGTATTTAGAATCTTACCCACTTCCGTGGTGGCTGAAGCCTTTTAAGGGATTGTTGCCAGAGCTTTTAGATCGACTGACAAAACAAGACTTAGTGGGCGCGAAAGGAGTGGATTATTTTATTTCTAATTCGGATTTTATTGCCGCTCGTATTAAAAAATATTACGGCAGAAAGGCTACGACTATCTATCCTTGTACGGATACAAAAAAATTTTTATCCCGAGATAAAAAAGAGATGCCTGGAGATGAAAACACCTATTTCTTAGCCCTCGGACGTTTTATTCCTTACAAGCGTTTTGATTTATTGGTAGAGACTTTTGCTAAAAATGGTCTGCCTTTAAAGCTCGGGGGGATTGGCCCAGAGTTAGAACGTTGCAAGCGCCTTGTAGCTGAAAAACAGGCTAAAAATATCGAGTTTTTAGAGTTTGTACCTTATGCAGAGTTATCAAATTTGTACGCAGAGGCTCGGGCTTTTTTGTTTCCGGCAGAAGAGGACTTTGGTCTCACTCCTGTTGAAGCGATGGCTAGCGGTGTCCCGGTGATCGCTTTTGGGAAAGGCGGAGCAATGGAGTCTGTGACTCGTTCAACGGGATTATTTTTTGAAGAACAAACACCACGTTCCTTACAGTTCGCTATCGATGAATTCATACAAATTGAACAAGAATTTAGTTCAGATGAGATAGTTTCTCATGCAAAAATGTTTAGTGTAGAGAATTTTCAAAGACAAATTTTAGAATTTATTAAGAGTAAGATTTGAATGACATTTGTTTTCCTGCCTTTGATTCGGTACCCACTAAATAATGATCCTTTAATTGACTGGATGCCAATTTAAAATTGGGGAGGCTGTTAACCGTTTTTGTTTTTTAAAAAACAATTAATCTTTATACTTTATTCGATGACAAAAATTTACCTCGGTTCTGATCACGGCGGCTACAACTTTAAACAAACCGTTTGCGAGTTTCTAGAAGAAAAAAAATATGAAGTAGAGGACTTAGGTTGTGATAGTGCCGATAGTTGTGATTACCCCAAATTTGGGAAACTGGTGGCTGATAAAGTTGTGGCCGATCAAGGCTCCTTAGGGATTGTTATTTGTGGTTCAGGAATTGGTATTAGCATTGCCGCGAATCGTGTGCTGGGGGCCCGAGCAGCGCTAGCTAACTCGGTAGAATTAGCGGAGCTTGGACGCCAACATAACGGGGCAAATATTTTAGCGTTGGGTGCTAGAACGCAATTTATGGATGATCCGTTGGACATTGTTGAGAAATTTTTAAACACAGAAATAGATGACAGTGAGCGTCACGAACGACGTCGGGCACAACTTGGATAGTTCTTAAATGAGGTTTAGATGAAGCCCTTTGAGAGAAAATACTTTTCAAGGGGCTGGTTTGTGGGTTATAGTTTTTTTGCTTTAATATTTTCTAATCAAACATAAGTATGAACTCTTTGAACAAAGCACAGGTTATTGGTAATGTTACCCGAACTCCAGAATTAAAAACCACTAAGGGGGGCCAGTCGGTCTGTACGGTTGGGGTCGCAACTAATCGTTATTGGAAAGATGCTAATGGTGAGAAGAAAGAAGAAGCTGAATTTCATAACATTGTTGTGTGGGGGAAGCTAGCGGAAATTTGTACTCAGTATTTAAAACAAGGTACAAAAGTCTTTTTTGATGGACGTTTACAAACCCGTAACTGGGAAGATGAGAGTGGAGTCAAACACTATCGAACGGAGATTGTGGCTCAAGATATGATTATATTAACCCCTAAAGGTGATGCCTCAAGTGAGCCATTTATTCCTCAGTCAAAACCCGGAGCCTCTAATGAGGCGGCTAAAACGGACGATACTGATGTAGAAGATCTACCTTTCTAGGTTATACTTAGTTTTAAATTCGCAACGCTTTTGTTGATATGAAGGTCACTGGGTCGAAGATTTATTCTTTGACCCTTCTTGTTATTTCTCTCTTAATTTTTGCATATCTAAAAATCCATGATACACTCAAATCCCGTAGAGTACTGCGGATTTTTTTTTAGATTTTTGCTTTGATTCTACCCCGCAAAAGTCTTTTTTATTTTAATGAATGTCTAAATTTATCTTTGTTACTGGTGGTGTATGTAGCTCTCTTGGGAAAGGCATTGTAGCTTCCAGTGTGGCGGCGATTTTAAAGTCTGCTGGGCAAAAAGTTGCTATTATGAAATTGGATCCTTACTTAAATGTTGATCCAGGCACGATGAGCCCCTTTCAACATGGGGAAGTATTTGTGTTAGAAGATGGAAGCGAGACGGATTTAGATTTAGGACATTATGAACGCTTTATTGACACCCCATTAAGTGGTGTTTGCACTGTTACGACCGGACGTGTTTATAGTGAAGTGTTAGAAGAAGAACGAGAAGGGAAATATTTAGGAGGAACTATCCAGGTTGTACCGCATATTACCGGTAAAATTATCCAAAAAGTGGAGGAAGCGGCTAAGAAAATGGAGATAGATGTGTTAGTGGTAGAAATCGGCGGAACGGTGGGGGACATTGAGGGGGAGCCATTCATTGAGGTTATTCGGCAAATGAAGAATAAGTATAAAAGTGACCTAGTGTCATTACATTTAACGTTGCTGCCTTACTTAGCGGCTTCAGGAGAACTTAAAACAAAACCAACACAACT
>CAMZKS010000007.1 GCA_947311285.1 uncultured bacterium
GATATACCTATTTAATTATTCAGCATGACCTTGATTTATTTACTATTTACGGACACCTTTCAAATACACTTGTTAAAGAAGGTGAAACCGTTTTAGCAGGACAATTAATAGCTTGGAGCGGCGGAACACCAGGAACGCCAGGGGCGGGGTATTTCACCTCCGGCCCACATTTACACTTTGAAGTTTTTAGTGGTGGACAGCATGTAGATCCCTTGAGCTTGTTGCCACCGCAATAATGGTTATTCATCTCTTCTCATTCTAGAGAAGGCAGAAATCCAGATTTTAGTTATTACTGTTCTTTTTCATGATACCTTTGCGCTAAGTAGGGGTCGCACATAATGGCGGTAGCACTCATGGCAATGTCCGCACCGGCATTTAAACGCTCTACAAAATCTTCAGCGGTCATAATGCCGCCCACGCCGCAAATAGTAAAATCAGCGTTTAGTTCTTTTTTTATGCGCACTAATTTTTCTATAAAGTCTTGTGATACGTCTTTAATTTTTGCACCGCAAATACCAGAAGTTAGCCTGCCTTCTCCGGGTAAGGCTTGTTGTCCGTTTGGGTTTCGTACTTCACCCGGCATGGTGTTAATACCAGAAATACCATCGACAAAAGGTGCATTGGCCTTTACTACAGTTTTTAGTTGTTCGTAAGGCAAGTTCCCAATCTTAATCATAAAGGGAGTGCTGTTACCAATTTCCTCGCGTATGGCTTTTGAGATTTGTGAAGAACTATCGGCATCTTGATAAATAGCGCCCGCTTTACCGCCACATAAGTTTGGGCAGCTGTAATTGGTTTCTAAAATTTTCCCGCCGGCTTCTTTGGCCATAGCGGCAGTGTAAGCATAATCTGACACTAAGTCTCGCCCGTCAGCCCCATCGGTACCCATAAAGCTTAAAATCATAACTTGGCCTTCACTTACACTAGCGTTAGCGATGGCCACATCTTCCATCCAGACGCTTGAAGGTTTAGAGGGTACTCCAAAGGAATTAGTAATGGTCAGCTCTTCTACGTTTTGAGGTTTATGAATGGTGATAAGGTGAGGCTTTTCGCCTAATTTAATTTGGTTTTCAGGATTTACGTACACACAATTTGGGCTGGGGTGACTTGGGTGAGCCACACTTCGTACGGTTTTATAAACAGGGATATCAAATCCCATCTCGGCATAAAATTTAATCCAATTACTATTAAGCAGTGGTCCAGCGGGAATACCAATCGGGGAGTTTAGTTCCCAATTCCACAATTTCATTTTTCCTTTTATTGCGGGTCTTTTCGGTTTTGAGGCGTTAAAAAAAGGACCATCTGCGTAGTTATCTTCATAACTTTTACTAGCGTCGTATAAATCGTATTTGATAGGGTGTTGCATTCGCTTGAAACTATAGTCTAGTGCTGCAAATCTGGCAATAATTTGTTTGACCAGAAGGGTGATTTTAGTACCTTGTGCAAGCTTTGTGCTGAAACCTCAAGGAAATGACACGTACTTTTGGGACCAGGAAGCTGTAAAAACTATTTAATAACGTGTCGTAAAAACAACATGGCTACAACTATGCAGCAATTACTGGAGAAAGACCACAGTGCGTTGGTTTCTTTTAAAGCGGGACAATCAATCAAGGGATTGGTACTGGACGTAAACGAATCGCGAGTGCTTATGGAACTTCCAAGTGGAATGACTGGGCTTATTACTCGTCGTGAAGCGACTGGTTACGGAGCGGAAGGCGATGAGCTTGAAGCAGGGGTAACGATCGAAGCGACGGTTATTGATCCTGAAAATGAAGAAGGATTAGTAATGTTATCACTTCGACGAGCGTCGCAAGATACAGCCTGGGCTGAATTGAGCACGATCATGCAAGAAGAAAAAGTTATTAAAGTTAAAATAGAAGAAGCAAATAAAGGAGGACTTATGGCCAAGTACAAAGGTCTTCGAGCGTTTCTTCCTGTTTCACAGCTTATGCCGATGAATTATCCTCGGGTTGAAGGAGCTGATAGTGGGGCGATTTTGAAGAAATTACAAGAACATATTGGTAAAGAATTCTTAGTACGAGTGCTTAATGTAAGCCGAGAAAATTCAAAAATTATTATTTCTGAAAAACTGGCACACCAAAGCCAAATGGGTGATACGCTTAAAAATATTCAGATTGGTGACAAAGTTGAAGGTCACGTTTCTGGGGTGGTTAAATTTGGGATCTTCGTTACTTTCGGAGGCGTTGAAGGTCTGGTTCATGTTTCAGAACTTGAATGGGGACACGTTTCAGATCCAGGGAGAAACTACAGTATTGGAGATAAAGTTGAAGTATTGGTTATTGGTCAAGAAAAAGACAAGCTGTCATTCAGTATTAAACAACTAAGCGAAGACCCATGGTTGGGCTACGTTGAGAAGTACACAGAAGGGCAAGGGATTACCGGTAAAGTCACTCGCTGGAACGATAATGGAGTCTTTGTGGAAATTGATTCGGAGGTACAAGGTCTATTCTCTATCGATCAATTTGGAGCGGAAAAAGGCTCGGAACTAAGTAGTATGGTGAAAGAAGGCCAAAGTATCTCTGGAACGATTAAATCGGTAAATGCTGATTCTCATCGTCTAGAGTTACTTAAAGACTAATTTCTCAACTTAAGTTAGCGCCTCGTATTTGCGGGGTGTTTTTATAACCCCTATATAATGGCTAGTTTACTTTTAATTTTAGTGTTAGTTGGAGTGCTTGGAATAATTGTGGTGTTTAAACAACAAAACACTAAAGACAGCACTAGTGATCTTTCAGAGGGTTCTGAAGAATAATGGAAAGAACTTGTTTAGTTACGAAAACAAAAGCGCACCCTAGTGCGCTTTTGCGTTTTACGGTGCAAAATTGCGAATTGGTGTTTGACACTAATAAAAAGGCATCAGGTCGTGGTGGTTACATTGTTAAAGATATAAAATCTCTAGAGAAACTTCCAAAATTAGCAGGAAAAATTGCCTACTTTTTAAAAGTGAAGAAGGTGGAGGTAAGTGCGGAAGAGATAAAGAAAGGGAAGTTGATGTTAGATTAAACATTCTGGACTTTCCCAAACTTGATTTGGGATCCAGTCTATAAGGAATTCTTAATTGACTGGACCCTGAATTGAATTCAGGGAAGTGTGTTATTAAGTTTGATAAAAGCCTTCTGATAATTGATAATTAGAAGGAATGGCAATTGAAGAAGAAATGGTTGCGGGCGAAGGAACAGCCGTCACGGCGAACCAAACCACGAATGATACAGAGGCGTTCGAGAATAAACTGCGTCCAACTGATTTTTCTGGTTACATTGGGCAAGGTGAGGTAAAACAAAACTTGCAGGTGTTTTTAACGGCAGCGAAAAATCGAGGTGAAGTCTTAGATCACACGGTTTTTTACGGTCCTCCAGGCCTTGGTAAAACGACGTTGGCGATGATTTTAGCCGATAGTATGAAGACGCAACTGAGAGTGACCTCCGGCCCAGCTTTAGAGAAGCCAGGTGATTTGGCGTCAATTCTTAGTAACTTACAAGAAGGGGACTTTTTGTTTATTGATGAGATTCATCGTTTGCGCATGCCGGTCGAAGAAATTTTGTACACGGCGATGGAAGATTTTGCAATTGATTTAGTAATCGGAAAAGGGCCTAGTGCCCGAACTATGCGTTTAAATGTACCAAGGTTTACACTGGTCGGTGCCACGACGCAGTTCTCAAAACTCTCTAACCCGCTACGAGACCGATTTGGTCACGTAGAGAAACTTAGATTTTATGAAGATGGTGAAATTGGCCAAATCATTACCCGTTCGGCAGGTATTCTAGAAATTAAAATTGATTCTGAAGCAACAGAAATATTAGCGCGTTGTTGTCGTAGAACACCGCGGATTGCCAATCGATTACTACGACGTATGCGAGATTTTGCCGAAGTGGTACATGATGGTAAAATCACCAAAAAAGTCGTAATTGAAAGTTTAAAAAACTTATCAATTGATGTCCAAGGTTTAGACTTTTCCGATCAAGAGTACTTAAAAACGCTGTGTGAAAAATTTAATGGTGGACCCGCCGGACTTTCTACTTTAGCGGCTGCGATCGGAGAAGATGAAGCCACAATCGAAGATGTGATTGAGCCGTTCTTAATTCGAGAAGGTTTTATGCAAAAAACACCCCGCGGTCGAATGGCGACGGACACGGCGTTTATGCACTTGGGGTTAAGTGAGTTAAGTTAGACTCTCTCATCTTAACGATTCCAAGTGGTCGCTTCTATTATTGAACTTTTAATTAGAATAACCATCTTGCTTGCGGTCGAGGCTTTATTACAGTTAAATTGAATGATTCAAAAAAACGTTTCACTTAAACCTTTTAATACCTTTGGTGTAGAAGCTTCTACGCAATTTTTTGCCGAGGTAAACTCTGTGTCAGAATTAAAAACTGTGTTGGAATGGTACCGAGCTCAAACAGATTGCCCGCTTTTGATTTTAGGCGGTGGTAGTAATTTACTATTCACTAAAGATTGGCTGGGTTTAACTTTAAAACTGAATTTACGAGGAAAATCAGTACTTAAAATGGAGAATGAAATAATCTTAGTTAAAGCTGCGGCAGGGGAATCTTGGCATGATTTTGTTGTTTGGACTTTAGACCAAGGCTGTAATGGCTTAGAGAACTTATCGCTTATTCCAGGAAATGTTGGGGCTTCTCCCATGCAAAATATTGGGGCGTATGGCATTGAAATTAAAGATATTTTTTCTGAACTTGAGGCGCTTAACATTCAAACAGGTGAACGAAAAATATTTAAGAAAGAGGCATGTGATTTTGGGTACAGAGAGTCTATTTTTAAGCATTCAGAAAAAGGTAAATGGATTATTTTAACGGTTACATTTGCTTTGCATACATCTAAAAGCGTAAAAGTTGATTACGGTACGATTAAATCCGTTTTAGCCGCCCATAAAATCACAAATCCTACCCCAAAGCAGGTGAGTCAGGCCGTGACAGCTATTCGAGAATCCAAGTTGCCTAATCCCAAATTGCTAGGTAGTGCTGGTAGTTTTTTTAAAA
>CAMZKS010000008.1 GCA_947311285.1 uncultured bacterium
CGATATCCTCTACTTCATCTAAAACCGTGAGTAACTTTTCTAGTTTTTCTTGATCGGTACCACTCAGCGTTGTTAAATCCTTCGCTTGATAGAAGGGTTCTGACTTACTCACTACAATGCCCTGCTCTTCAAGGGCGTGTCGCACTTTTCCTAACGCTTCAAACGAGGTACTGAAAGTTACGACCCCATCTTCTGTAGAAAAATCATCTGCACCACATTCCGAGGCTAGATCAAACAAAGCGTCTTCTCCTTTCACCTCTTGAGCAAATTCAATCAAACCTAAGTGGTCAAACATAAAGGCCACGGATCCCGCTGAGCCCAAGTTACCTCCATTCTTACTAAAGGCTGTACGGATGTTGGTAAAGGCTCTGTTTGAGTTATCCGTTAAGCTGATAATCAAAATCGGCACACCGGCGGGGCCGTAACCTTCGTACAGGTTCTCGGTAAACACCGAGGCCTCACTCCCCTGCCCTGATATTTTTTTAAGCACTCGCTCTATGTTGTCCCGTGGCACACCGTCAGCTTTAGCATTGGTAATCGCGCTTCGTAACGCCGCATTAGTGTCTGGATTTGGATTATCTCTTCCTATAACTTGTAAGATCTTACCGTGCTTGGTTAAAAGCTTTCCACGTTTAAGGTCTTTAGCGCCTTTCTTATATTTAATCTGTTTCCATTTACTATGTCCTGCCATACGCTCTTTAATTTTTAAGTCTTAATAAAAGTAAAGTATTATTTGTGTACAACAAAGTTCAAACTCTATAAATGCACTAGATTTTAAAGTTCGAACTTAAGTTAAGTTTATTAAAGATTTTGACAAAAAGTTTTGACAGGAGCAGTAATTTCGACTAATATACTCTGAAGTCTTCGCTCAAAAACAAACTGACAAGTACTTCAAACAAGACGCACGACGAAGCGCCACAGAGCAAAAGAAGAGAAGCCCAGATCTTTAACAGTCCGGTAACCAATTGAGCCGTATCCCACAGATACTGACTTCAATTAACTTACATATAACAGTGGAGAGTAAAGAGCCAAGGCATTTACTAATAACTTAATCCTCACCCAACATATCTGGTGCACGGTAAAATTTATTATAAAGGGTCTCATTCGAGACCTTGTCTCTTTTCTCTCCGCTCTGCGACGAGGTTTGCTAAGCCTTAAAACCACTTAGTAAATTCCCTTCACAAAACGGTTGAGAACAAAATGCTAGTCTTTGAGCCGGATAAATAACGACGAAATTCGTTCACCTATCTGACCTTAATTCCTTAAATATGAGAAATTATAAATCAAAAGACATTACATACTGCAATGCCTTTCTGATTCCATCCACTAATGTTTTGTAGAGGTCTATCCTTGGTTCGTACCTTAAAGAATCTGTCTTAAAAAGCAAATACCCTGAACGTACATCAGAACCCCGCAGGTACTTCGGTATAGTACCCAAGCAAGGCGAGAGTTTATGTAGGCTGGTTACCTATAGAATATGGGAGCAACCTCTGTCCACTTATTTTAATAAGACTTGGGCACACCCAGTTGCTCCTAATTCGAATTTTTCTTTCAAAGAAGAATTCCCCTGCAGGCTATAAAGGTCTTCAATCCAAAAAAATTATTTAAAAACTCTAAAACTTAACCCTTTAGAGTTTTTTTTGACTTGCTTTTATTTGAACTTATGCTTATTGGTTTTTATAGTTTTAAGCCGATAGACATGGCATTAATAGCCGATTTTTAAGGACACATTTTTAAGTCACAAACAATTATTGTGTTCAAAAAAAACTTGCGTTCTGTGACGTAAAATTAATCATAGGAAGTGACTCTATAAAGTTCTACTTATGAAAGCCTCGTTATTACTTGCTGGAATAGCTCTTCCTCTCTCTACCTTTGCTTTTAGCGACATTACTATTAATGACGACTATTATGATTCAACAACTTACTTAGAGGCGGTTGAAGTTTTTAAAGGTTATGACGATGGAACTTTTGGTCGAGATAAAACGATTAATCGAGCTGAAGCCTTAAAAACAATTTTAACCGCCGCAGAAACGGAGCTACCAGAAACTACAACGGATCGTTTTAATGATGTACCCGCTGACATTTGGTTTGCACCATTTGTGAATTTTTCTGCCAGTAAAGGCATTGTAAGTGGCGATGACGCGACTGGTTTATTTTCACCAGGACGAAACGTTAATAAAGCCGAGTTTTTGAAAATGCTAATGTTAGCATTTGAGGTTGACCCAGAACAATACCCTATAATTACAGACGTGGTAATTAACGATGTAGCTGAGGGGGTCTGGTTTCAGCCCTACTTTCAGTTTGCCGTAAAATTTAATATTTTACTTGTTGATGCCGATGGTAATGTGAATCCTGGTTTAGAATTAAGTAGAGGTGAAGCTTCAGAAATTTTATTCTCAATGGTACGACAAGGCAAAGGATTGAAGCCACAAGCCTTATTAAATCTTTCTGAACTGCACCTTCTTAAGGCTGTTGAGTTCATGGAACAAGACGCGATTAGCACAGCCCAAATTCTAGTTGATGTCGCCCGGCAGTTTTCAACCTATAGTTTAGAAATGCTTCCAGAAAATAAAATTGTACAATCAGCAGACAAAGTAATTGAAGCCATGAAGTTATTGACCACCACCTATGCTATGGGCGCCGAAGGTAAACTTAAAGAAGTGATTGATACTTCAAAGGTTGCTTGGGCAAAAGCGGATGAAAGTCTGAAACTAAACCCTCAGAACAAGATTCTTACCGATAAAATTAAGAATATAGCTGCTAGTATTGCTGATAAAGCACGAGCTCAGCAATAACAGATCCCCTTATATTACTATTCTCTTTCTGTAAAAAAAATAAAAAGAAAAGCCACCGTCAATTGACGGTGGCTTTTCACATTAAGGCCTAAAATTATTAAGACTATTTAACTTTAATGTTGAACTTAACAGGTCCTAGGTAAACAGGGTTTTTATCGGTTCGAGTTGTTCCTTTCGAAGCAAACCGGAACGTCATCGTGATGTATTCACCGGGTGTAAAGGTTCCTCCGGAAAAAGTTATGTCGGCATCATCAACCCAAGTATCAGCAACGGTACTTGCCAGAGCAGTATTACCCGTTAAAGTTACAGCTGTACCCGTTGTGTCAAGTAGAGAGACAATATCAAGTCTATTATCCGCAATCGTCGTTAGATCCGTTTTGTAGTCGATTTCTATTTCAGGATTCACATCAGAGAAACCAATAAAGTTTTCTGGAACCATCCACTGAAGCACTAAGTCATAATCATTAAGAGCGCCTGTTTTCCGTGTCGACCATGCGTAGTAATTACGGTCTGTTGTCGTATCGTGATCAGAGAACATAGTTCCTTTATTGTTAGAACCATCGGCTCTCAGTGTAAAATTAGAGAACTCTGGTACTAAAGTGTAGAAAGTTTCAATTTCTGCCATATCCGTTCGAGTAATTGTTCCGTCTAAAATTTTTGCGGAAGTTACGGCCCCATCATTCAACTCCGCTGTATTTACAGCGTTTGCTGCAATTTCATCTGAATCTACTGAATTTGTGCCTAAATCCGCAGCGGTAATTGTGCCATCGGTAATTTCTGCACTTTCAATCGTTGTTCCTAGATCTACCGATAATGTATCACCGGTTAATGTAATCCCTGTTCCTGCTGCTAGATTTGTATTAGCACTAATATCAACCGTCGTTAAGAACCCTGCATCATTCGTGAAGTCCGCTAGTGTAACAGCCGTATAATCAATCTCATCGTCCTTAACCGCACTCGTTGCAATCTCGGCACTATCTACTGAATCAGCCGCCAAACTTAACGTCCCCGTATTATCAATTGTGGCATCTCCACTCAACGCTACTCCTGTTGCTACATTTGATCCATTACCCACAAAGATGTTCGCTGAAGTTAATGTTGACGTTCCAAAGTTACTTTTATCTTCCCACTGTGGATCTCCTGATCCATCAGTCGTTAATACTTTATTCGCGTCTCCTACTCCTGCCGTCCCTATTTTTGCTGTCGTTACTGCATTATCCGCTACATCAACCGTAGCAATTGTTCCGTCTAAAATTTCTGTTGTTGTAATTGAACCAGACGTAAGATCTTCAACCGAGTTAAAGGCATACGTTCCGGACCCCGCAGACGTTTCATTACAAATCATAACAGAAGCTGCCGTTGTATCGTAATACGTGTAACCAACCGTTCCTGCATTACAAGTAACAGGTGCTCCTGCGTTTGAACCAATTTTAAATTCATCTAATGTATCCCCTTGTAGGTTTAATCCATCAGTCAAGATAAAATACCCTAGTGAATCATTATAGGTTAAAGCTTCTCCAAGGTTTGCCCCAAACACTAAGCTCAGGTCAATATTGTCGGTTGCATTGACCGTGCCATCGACATCAAGTGTATAGGTATCGGCCTCGGCCCCATCATCCTCTGTAGTGAAAATTAGACGCGCGTCTGCAGAGGGAGACAAAACTGAAAGCCCCATCATAACTAGCACTAAGCTACTTACGAAGGATTTTCCACGCCGTTGCGATAGCCAGGAAGTAATATTGATCATGAGTAAGATTAAAAATATAGATCAGACCATTTTAACAAATATCAAATAAAATAACAACCCAAAAAACAGACTTATCCTTCTTATAGACCAATAAATCAATAAATACTACATACTCAATTAATTGCAAGCCCTCTGTTAGTCTCTAGTAAAAACTCAATTGAATAAGTCATTCTTGTCATTTAAGAGTTAAAACTAAATCTTACTCTATTACTTTATCAATATTTTTTAAAGTAAGTGATAAAGTCTCAAAGAGCTCCCCTCTACTCATAGATTTATCCATAGGTAAAGTTAGAATAGATTTTGGTAGCCAAACTTTTTTCTCTAAAACTTCTATGTAAGGGATATACCAATTCACTGACCGTTCTGTAGCGTTCTTGATAGCATCTGACTCGGAAATAAAGCCAAAAGATATCGCTATTATTTTATAAAGCTCTGCTTTCGTAATGGTTCTACCTGGTTTATAAGAACCATCTGAGTAACCACTAACAATATTTTTGGATTGCATATTTTGAACAAATGGTTCATACCAAGCCGCTTTGGCAATATCTGAAAAACTAGAATATTTAGCACAATTACCTGTTTTCAAGCTATCTTCTCGCGCTATAGTCATAATTTTAGCTACTTCTGCACGAGAAACAGGTGCTTCTAATCGAGCAAATCCTGTTTCGTCATCACCATTAATAATGCTTTGTTCGGCTAAATCTCGCAATGAATTATAACGTGCATTGGTCTTTAACACATCTCTAAATAAAGCAGAAGAAATGCCTCTTCCTCTATTTTCTGGATAACGATTATAACGAACTGTCTCACAGAGCGAATTGGTTTCAACCACTTCTTTTATCTCGGTATTAATATCTTTTGTATTGATAGTTTTAGCTGAATTAAATTCTTCAACTGTCACATAGTTTTTAGATTTAGCCCAAGTTGTTGCACACTCTGTTCCAGAAGCGATTCCTTTTGAATAACAATCTCGATAGATGCTATAGGCTTCATCATTTCCAAAAGGAAACATATTACTACATTTTCCTGTTTCATAACTACACATTCTAATTACATGGTGCGCTGGAGCTCCTCCACCAGATGAATTTGATCCTGTTGCTACCGATATTGCAGGGCCAGAAGGATCATTAATAATCCCATCAGCAACTCCGTCATCATCGGTCATGTTATCACCATCAGTTATCGTAGAAGAGACGGTCGTCACTACACTCCCCCCAACATTGGCCGTCCCGTAGGTTACAATATTTGAAATATCTGCATAAGCATTTCCATTACTGTCATATTTCTTATAAATCCACGAACTAGTATCATAAAGTTCTGTATAGAAAATAGTAATATCAGCACTTTCTCCTGGATTTGCACACTGAACCTTAAAATCAACTAATCCTACAGGATAATCTGCCGTTGGATCTTGAACCACAAGACTAGATTCTGATAAAAAAGCATTTTCCGTAATAAAAGTACAATTTGCTCCCGTTGACTTTAATGTTGTTGGCATATTAGTTACAGGGTTCAGAGCTGATGATACATTTTGCTGGGTACTATCAAGATTACCATCACCGTCTCCGTCTCCATTATTGAATCCAGCATTCTCAAAATTATCTGCAACACCATCACCATCACTATCACC
>CAMZKS010000009.1 GCA_947311285.1 uncultured bacterium
ACAAACCCGCCACAATTTCTTGTGGGTCTTCGGATTCAAGTAAGGCATCTAGTACCGGATCTAAACGAGAATTCCGTTCAAATTTCCACGTAGCCACTAACGCATAGCCACGAACCTTCGGGTTTGGATGTGTTAAATATTCTCGCAGGTAATACACTAGTTCTGGGTCGGCAAAAATCTCTCCAGCGGACCGAAGACCGACTGCCTTAAGTTCTTCATCTTCGTGCTTAAGTAGCTCAAGAAAGAACGGCACTACCTGATCCACCGGTAGGTGCCGGAAAATATTCATAATGATCAACTTTCGTAAATGACGGTGCTCTGATTCCTCAAACTCTTTGCGCAGCAATTTAAGTAAATGATGTTGAGCAAAGGCATGCTCCCCCCAATATTTTTTAAGGGCTTCTATTCGAAGTAAGGCTTCAAGCACCTGAATCTTCAAATCTATAGCCTCATCTGAGCGTGCTAACACTTTTAAGTAACTATGTACAATTGTCGGATCTCCCATCTCGGCGGTAACCATTACTAATTTTTCACGTACCACTGGATGTGCCGCTTGATTATAGGCCAACTCTTCGCCTAATAATTTTGTAGCACGATGATGCCCCCGCTGCGCCAACACTTCAATCGAGTGCATTTTAGCCCCAATATTTTGTGGTGACTGTAAATTTTGGTGAGAAAGCTTCGTGTAATAATGTCGCATTGGCAACAATAACAACATCAAGAAAACAACCAACGCACTCATAAGCCATAAACCGGTATCTTCTGCTAAAAATTGCACGCCCATCATTAATCCAACTCCAACAATAATCCCACCAGGCCTTACAAAGCCTTCAAAGAAATGGCGAATTGATTCTCGGTGATGAGAAAATACTGAGTAAAAAGTCATGTGATAGGCCGATTCAAAAATAGCCTCAAATCCATGTTGATACCCTCGTACGAATTTCATACTCACCCCACCAGTAAATAAGGCCGCCAGCATGGCTAATAGCCCCCCAAAATAAAGCACCATAGAATAAATTAAGCCGCAACCTTTAAGTAGCTTGCTTGCCAAGGCAAACTGCACTACTAATGCAATAACACCAAACACTAAGGCTAAAAAACCAAGCTCGGCCGCAATACTTGTCTGAACAAAATATTTACTCGACACCTCCAGAACTTGTTCGGCATAAACTGCAGCCGTATCAACTACTTCATGTACTTTTTCAAGTCCAGGAACTCCGTCTAAAACGCTGGCTTGCAAATTATGCGGATCAAAGTGCCACTCATTTTTAGCGGCCTTTTCTTTAATATATTTTAAAAACTCAAAATCAATCACCGCGTACAGAGCTGATTGCACGCACACCAGTACTGATAAATAACGTAAAAACGGGATATTTTTTACGGCTTCCATCGCCTCCTCTAAACTGTTTTTTGTTTCTTCTGTCTCTAAATCACTCACACTTGGCATTTCATATAACCAGCGCTTGGACTTTAAAATAAGAAAGAGCATTGCCAGCAACGGCACGCCCCAAAACACCAATAACATTTTTGTAGGGAAAAACTCAATCAATCCTAAGAATAACGCGGCAGCAATAACGGTACCAATGGTTACTGCCGAATCAAGAATCGGCATCAAACGCTGAGCCTCACTAGGCGAAAGCTCCGATTCATTTTTACGCGCCAAGGCAATGTTAAGCTGACCATAAAAAAGATCTTTTCCTAAAATAGCGAATACCATAAACCAACCTACTCGATCATAAAAATATAAACTGGCGAGTAGAAATACGAGTGTTCCTACTACACAACCAATCATGAAATGATTCGGCTTGATTTTCAAAAATAAGAAATGAGCGATGTAGCTCCCAATTAATAGAATCCACGCTTCTACCAAAAACAGAAACAATAAGTTCTCAATCCCAAACATCTCAAGAAAAATAGCCGTCAAGACCGTCCAAACAAATACGAAGCCCATTTGGTACAGGCAACGCAAGCTCCATAAGTATGAAACCTTTGGTGCTTCATACTCACTAACTTTAAGTTTTTTCCATAACCAATTAAACATAAGTGTGTTTGCTTTATTTGTAATAAATACTATTGTACCACGAAATTAAGATTTAAACAACGGTGTAAATGGAGAGAAAAGAAACCCTCGAAATACCTGACGTTGATGCGTTTATTACTTTGATCGTAAAAACTTCTGGCCTCGAAAAAACCGCCCTTAAATCAAGTCTTATTGAAGGTGAATTTGAATTTACACTTGATGCCGTATTAGACCGAGTCGGGAAATTAACAACCAGCTCCGGTTTATCCGCAAAGACGAGAGACTTAATAGCTAAGCTGGAAGAAGTTTCACGCTTTTTAACTCAAACTAAGGAACAACGACGTGAAGAATTAGACGCAAAACTGTCTCGTGCTTTTTCGAATCAAAAGGTACGACAGACTATTGCGGGACAAAAACGTGATCTCAACGCTCTCTCCTCCCGTTTAGAAAGTGCTATTAATAAACAGCTAGCTGATAAAAAACATCGCCTTGGACATAAAGGCGTTGACCTTAAGCAACGTTGGCAAGAATACACAACACGCATACCGAGTGCACAAAAACGATTAAAACAGCCCGGTTATTCAAAATTAGTAATTGGCACGATTGAAAATGTTTTTTCCGGAACAACCAAAAACCCTGCCCGCTTTACTGACCCATTTTTAGTAAACCGAGGCATAACGAAAGAGCCAATTCATACGCTTGAACAAATTGCCCGTGCCCAATGAATATCAACCTATCACATAAC
>CAMZKS010000010.1 GCA_947311285.1 uncultured bacterium
GACTTGATTTCTCCATTTTAAGCCGACTACTAGGGGCTACTTCTGATTCAAAGTAATCTGTTGTTATATAGGCTCTACCACGATGCCCAACCCGCACCCAGTCACCCCGCCTTAAGCTCTGCGTCCCAGACACTAACAAGCTTTCATCACCACGAATAATTTCAACCACGCCTCCACCACTTTTAATTTCCCCAACCACCCGATTACTCAGCATTGGAACGTCTAAAAATCCAGTCGTACTAAGAACAAAGGCACTCATGGCTGATACTGACAACGCTTTCGCAAAATAACGACGATATTTTAACCACGTATAAGGTTGTGACTTATCTTGGTAAGACTTTAGCATTTGCGCCTTCAATAAAACTTTAAAAGAAGCCTTCGGCTGAGGATTAATTTCAGATAAAACTTTTTTAAGCCGAAGTTCGAGATCTTCAAATACCATGTTCAATATCAGCAAACGAGCTTAAGCTCAAAATGTTACAAATTTTTTAACAAAATCTTTCACTCCTTTTATATAAAAAAAGGGGTGACACTGAACTGGTCACCCCCAAGGCTCTAGTTAAACTAAAAAACTAAAGACTAACTGATTCAAGAATAACGGGTTCAAGCGGTCGGTCCACCATATCTGTTTTTACCGCCGCTATTTTATCCACAACATCCATCCCCTCCGTCACATGACCAAAAATTGTGTGTTTACCATCAAGAAAAGCTGTGTCTGAAGCATGAACAATAAAGAACTGTGAACCATTCGTTCCAGGCCCCCGATTCGCCATAGAAATAACCCCTCGTACATGTGATAATTCTGGTACAATTTCATCTTCGAACTCTGTCCCCCAAATACTTTTACCACCCGTTCCGTTTTGGTTTTCGTAATCACCCCCCTGGATCATAAAGTTTTCAATAACTCGGTGAAATGGTGTGCCGTCATATTTTCCTTCTTTCGCAAGACCCAAAAAGTTTTCCACCGTTTTTGGCGTTTTATCTGCGTAAAGCTCAAGCGTGATGTCTCCCATAGTCGTTTTCATTGTAACCGTGTTTTTCATATTAGAATTTTTAGAAGTACAGCCTGTAATCACCAGTGCCAATAATGCAAATAAAGCCAATTTTGATAAATATTTCATAGTATCCCAATCATAATGACCGTTTTTTTAGAGTAAAGAAAAATACGCTTTCAAAAAACTCCCCGCCATAGCGAGCGACGAATTCGGCACATCACTTCACTAATTTTGACGCTTTAAAACCGGCAGCCACTGCCGCCGCCTGACTAGGGAAAAAACGTCTTTTAACGGGGTCTGTACCTCGAGCGGCATAGGTGTTGCTCGGATAGAACTTCATAGTGCCTACGTTCCCAACGTAAGTAAAGTTTCTAAAATCGGCGTCGTGTTCGCTCGGCAACTGACTAATCGCAATAAGGTGTTCACCATCACCTTCAACAAAATTATCGTTCCAAACTAAGCGAGCCTTCCCGCTCAAACTTGTTCTCAAACTATCTCCCTCCATCGCCTTAAACTCAATAATCGCAATTTCTTGGTATCCATCCTCTAAACACATTGGCGCTGATTTTTGTTTAGAGGTCAAAGCTGAGAGGCTCCCTAAAGCAAAGGCAGAAAATCCAATAACTAAGGTTGGTAAAAATACTTTCAAAGCTTTCATAACCTAAGACTTAGCGAAATTTAACTTCACTTAAAGCCCCCAACTTAAGCTAAAGTTAATCTTACACATAACCGTCAAGACTTGAGTCCCGTTGACTTTTAAACCTAACGAGGCACAATCCTGCCTGATTAATTTTGACATTAAAACATGCTCCGTACGCACCACTGCAATCAACTCCGCTCCACTAATATTGATAATACTGTAACTTTGACCGGTTGGGTTAATAACCGTCGTGATCACGGTGGTATAATTTTTGTTGATATTCGAGACGCGAGCGGAATCACGCAAATCGTGCTTGACCCAAGTATTAACCCCGAAGCCCACGCTGCGGCCGAACACGTTCGATCTGAATGGGTTTTAAAAGCAACAGGGACCGTGCGAGCCCGAGGAGAAGGCTTAAACAATCCAAAACTAGAAACAGGAGAGATTGAAGTAGCGATTGAGAACTTAGAAATTTTGAATCAAGCCGTAACACCACCATTCGAGTTAAATGTGGATCAGGATATTCGAGAAGATCTACGACTTGAGTACCGATACCTAGACCTAAGACGCAGTAAAATGCAGCGCAATCTGCGTTTACGCCACAATATGGTAAAAGTGATTCGCGACTATTTTGATGCCGCAGGCTTTATGGACATAGAAACTCCTATTATGGTTAAAGGCACGCCAGAAGGTTCGCGTGAATACTTAGTCCCCTCGCGATTACACCGTGGAGAGTTTTACGTATTACCTCAATCACCACAGCAGCTTAAACAACTACTAATGTGTGGCGGAGTGGATAAATATTTTCAAATTGCCAGATGTTTCAGAGATGAAGACTTAAGGGGTGACAGGCAGCCGGAATTTACCCAGTTTGAAATTGAAATGGCTTTCTGCCAACAAGAAGATGTAATGGAAGTAATTGAAAATTGTTTTCACGAACTAACCGAAAAATGCTCAAATGGAAAAGAATGGAAAAGCTATTTAGAGAACGGACGTTTCCGTCAATTAACATGGCAAACCGCTTTAGAAAATTACGGATCCGATAAACCAGATCTTCGATTTGGTTTAGAGTTTGTTGATATGACAGCGGAAGCTAAAACCTGTGGTTTTGGTGTTTTCGAAAGCGTTGAGAGCGTTCGTGTCATGAAGGTGCCAAATGGAGGCGAACTAAGCCGAAAAGACATTGATGACTTAACCGACCTAGCCCGCAAACATGGCGCCGGCGGTTTAGCCTGGGTTCGAGTAGGAGAAGAAAGTGGACCAGTGATGAAGAATTCAAAACCAGAATTTATTAAAATTTTAGTCGAAAAAACGAGCGCTAGTAACGGTGATCTTATTTTCTTCGGAGCGGGTACGTTCTTACAAAGTGTTGAACCGCTTGGACAAGTTCGAAACGCCATTGCCGAGAAGTTCAATTTAGCGGATCCAAACCACTTTGCTTACGCTTGGGTGGTTGATTTTCCTATGTTCGAACAAAAAGAAGATGGCAGCATACAAGCCGCACATCATCCATTTACGCGACCAAACGCCGAAGACATGGATCGCCTAGAAAGTGATCCGATGAGTGTTCGTTCTTACGCCTATGATATTATCTTAAACGGAGTGGAACTGGGTGGCGGATCAATCCGAATTCACGAACCAGAACTACAAGCGAAAATGTTTGAAGTACTGGGTTTAAGCAAAGAAGAAACAGAAATGAAATTTGGTCATATTCTCAAAGCCTTTAAATACGGAACGCCCCCACATGGTGGGTGCGCGATGGGACTTGACCGAGTGGTAATGCTGTTTGCAGACGAACCTAATATTCGTGAAGTGATGGCCTTTCCAAAAAACCAATCCGCTCAAGACTTGATGCTGGGCGCTCCTTCACCAATGCCGGAAAAAGAATTAGAAGAGCAGAACATTAGTGTGTTGGATGAAGACTAAGAGCTCAGATTCTCAGTTCGAACTCTAACAGCAATTTCGTATGTAAAGTTCGAACTGGAATCCCACCTCGCAATGACAAATTATTTTGTATGTGTAAAATAACGACACATGTTCTTCAACCTCAATCATTATCTATCCTCCAGTAACGAAGCCGTTATCTATCGTTTTGGCCTAGGACTGCGCTACATAATTGTAACACTACTGTTGTGGACGATCTTTTTAGGCGGCCTGTCTTATGGCCTACAGCAGCTAAATGTTGGAGACCTACTAGAAAGAGTGCCCTTAATTATTTTAGTGCTCATTATGTTTTACTACACGTTGTACTTTTTAACGACGGTTTATTTTGTAACCAATACTAAAATTTACAAACGCGTGGGCATTGGTTTTGCCAAAATTACGAGCGCCAAACATACTGAAATTGATGATATGAAAGTCGTGCAAGGGTTTTTAGAGCGAGTACTATTCAATACCGGAACCTTGAAATTTAATACCCCGGGCAGTACTGGATTTGAAATTATTCTGCCTAAAGTTGGTAGCCCTTTTGATATGAAGAAAACTTTGTATGAAGCTTGGAATAAGTGAGTGAAACCCGTCGAGCTTGCGGGACGTAGGTTGAACTCATCCTCGCGCAGGCGAGGATCCATACTCAAGTCCGGACTTAAAAATAAAAACCATGAAAATAATCGTACCACTACGCCCACGATCCACCGTCGATTTAGAAAGATTGTTACCGCAACTCGATGAGCGCGTGGATATAGTCGAAATTTGGCTAGATGTGCTGGTACAAGAACTTATGTTCGCGCCTGGCTTAGTACCCGTCGTACAAAAATTACTCGAAAAAACACGGGTAGATTTTAACGTTCAGTTTTTAGGTGTTTGTAAGATGCCAAGCGAAAATGGTCGCTTTCCTGGCAACAAGCACCAATGTATAAAAGTTCTACAGCAATTTTTGCAACTAGGTGGCAACTTTGTGGATTTAGATGTTTTGCAAAACTCAACTGAACATATTCACTTGATTCCAGCAGATAAACTGTGGCTCAGTTGTCATGATTTCAAGACAGTACCAAAAAACTTGCCAGATGTTAAAGATAACATGAAAACCTTTAAACCTGCTGTTTTTAAGTTTGCAGTCACCCCAGAGAACGCATCACAACTAGATGAATTTATAACCTTTGCGAAACAAAACTCAGATACGACAATTTTTACCACCATGGGGAAGTTTGGAATTAACGGTCGGGAGCAGTTAAAATCTTACACCTACGGCGCGTTTTACGCTCTTTCTCCCGACACTACCACGGCAAGTGGGCAACCCTCATTAGCCGATTTATAAATTCTTGAGGATGAATTCAAGGAGTGAACCGACCATTAAGAAAAGAATTAAAGACAAAAGAGGGCGAGAGACATTTAAGGCATTTGTAAGGCACCCTTAAATCTGCTATAATAGCTTAATGCTTTTAGGACTTTCCGCTCTTATCTTTGGCACAACTCCGTTATTGTCGCGGGATGTTCGGGAAGAGTCGGCGGTACTGACAGCTAAAAGTTCAGGATTTGATGTTTCTGCACACATCAAGGCGCAACTACAAGATCGCAATCGAATAAATAACGCTAAACCGGCGAGTACACCACAAATTAAAGCTGAACTTTTTTCTTCGTATTCAAATTTATCTGTTTCTGCGGCGCTAATTAACCGGGCTTTAAATAGTGAATACTGGGAGGAAGAAGGCACTCACTTTGATCCAGAATTTAACACTCGATTGGTCCAAAGTATTAACGAACCTTTTTTACTACAACGTGGTATTAAGGAGGTTATTTCAGTCGGTATAAGTGATTATTCGGGATCTAGTGCTCGTCGAATGAAAAATATTAACGCCACGATTGCGAAGTTTGATGGTTACATTATAAGGCAGGGGGAACAATTTTCATTTAATAAATTACTGGGTGAAGTGACAGAGGAGGAAGGTTTTACTTACGCCCGAGTATTAAGAAACAGTGCTAATGCTTGGGGGCTGGGTGGTGGCGTGTGTCAAATTTCAACCAATATTTTTAGAGCGGCTTTAAATGCAGGTCTGACGATTGATGATCGTCGATCTCACTCTGTACGCTTTGATAAATATGAGCCAGCGGGCTTAGACGCCACTATTTATATAGGAGTGCAAGATTTAAAATTTACAAATAATACCCCAGGCGATATTTTAATGAAGTTTGCAATGCGTGATGAAAAATTAGTGACCATTTTCTATGGAACCAAGGATACACGGCAAGTAAGCTTAGAAAAAACGAAACACTGGGAAGGTTATGATGGTCGCCTGTCGACTCATTGGAAACGATCTGTTCAGTTCGCAGAAAGCGAAGAAGAAGAGACTTTTACCTCTAATTATCGTCCATTAGTGACGGAAGAAGATAAAGAGGTAGCCGAGGAAGTTACCGAATAAATTTTACTTCCCCAAATTTAATTTGGGGTCTAGTAAATAAAAATTCCTTTACGGACTGAATCCCTGCCTGCGCAGAGAAGAAAAATAAAATATTATGTGCTACTAGCACACGTTTCACAAAATTTATTGAGGGCCTCAAGCCCCTCTTTTTGATAAATATTAATCAGCTCAGAACCAATGATCGCTCCATCAGCACCGGATTTTTTATGCGCTTTAATGTGCTCTGGACTAGAAATACCAAAGCCGACACACAGAGGGATTTCAGTTTGTGATTTAAGTTCGGTAACCAATTCTAACGTGTCCGTGGTTAAATCGGTTTTAGATCCGGTAATTGACGGTTTTGAAACCGTGTACACAAACCCACCAGAATGTTGGTAAACTTGCTCTCGTCTATCTTGTGGGGTGTTGGTGGAAAGTAAAAAAACAAGATCAATTCTACTATCGGCTGCAGCTATTTTTACTAAATCAATTTCTTCAACAGGTAGTTCAGGAATGAGTACGGAATCTACACCAGCCTTTTTACAATCAATAAAAAACCGACTAATGCCATATTGTAGCACTAAGTTTAAATAGACGAGTAAACCAATGGGGGTATCGGAGAAATCACCTCTAATCTCTGCCACCTGTTCAAGACATTTTTTAGTGTTCATTCCCCCGATTAAACTTCTATTTACGGCGGATTGAATGGTCGGACCATCGGCCAATGGGTCAGAAAAAGGTAATCCCAACTCTAATATGTCCGCGTACTTGGCAATGCTCTTAACTGCCGCGAGTGAAGTATCAGGGTCTGGATCTCCCAGCATCCAAAAGGGCACAAAAGCAATCCGGTTTTCTTCTTTTAGTTGCGCGAAGGTTTGTTGGTATCGATTCATGATTGTTTTGTTTCTAAATACTCAAAGACCGTGTGTAAGTCTTTATCGCCCCGCCCCGATAGATTTACTACTAATACGTCTTCGGGCTTCATGATTAAGGCTCGTTTATAGGCCTCTGCTAAGGCGTGTGATGATTCAAGAGCGGGGATAATTCCTTCACTGCGAGAAAAGTTTAATAATGAATCCATGGCCTCGTCATCGGTAACACCCACATATTCAGCGTCGCCCAGTTGATCTAAATAAGCGTGAATAGGAGACACTCCAGGGTAATCGAGTCCGGCAGAAATAGAATGGCTTTCTTCAATTTGGCCGTTTGCATCACAGTTAACTTTGCTAATGCTGCCGTGTAGGCAGCCCGTTACACCACGTCCAATGGTTAAACCGTGCTGGATGTTATTACCGGCTGGCTCAACGCCAACCAGCATTGTGTTTTTATCCTCTAAAAAAGCTTGGAAAATACCAATCGCGTTGGATCCACCGCCCACACACGCGAGTACTTGGTCGGGCAACTTTCCGGTTTGATCTAATATTTGCGCGCGGGCTTCTAGGCCTATTATTCGTTGAAATCGGGCTACCATTTCTGGGAAAGGGTGTGGTCCGGCCGCTGTTCCAAACATATAATAAGTATCTTCTGCGTGCGAAATCCAGTAACGCATCGCTTCGTTAATGGCATCTTTAAGAGACGCGGATCCCGTTTCAACACTGATGACTTCGGCCCCAAGTAAGCGCATACGTTCGACGTTCACTTGCTGCCTGACTACGTCTTTAGCGCCCATAAAAACTTTAACTGGCATATTAAAATGTGCCCCCGCCATGGCGGTAGCAATGCCGTGTTGTCCTGCACCAGTTTCGGCGATAAGGTGCTTAGCGCCCATTTCTCGCGCAATTATAGCTTGTCCAATCACGTTATTTGTTTTGTGAGCTCCACCGTGGAGTAGATCTTCTCGTTTGACCCAAATTTGAGCTCCATTATTGGGACCAAAATTTTTAGCGTGATAGATAGGTGTTGTTCGCCCCGCAAAGTTTTGTAATAAATTATCAAACTCTGCTTGCAAGGGTTTAGATTTCTTAAAATCTTCAAATACTTGCTCTACTTTTTTAAGCACGGGTTGCAATAACTCGGGGGCAAAACAGCCGCCAAATTGGCCAAAATGTCCGCCGGAATTTTCAATAAAATTTGCCATGTTGTACCGGTGTAACGGTACGCGGTTTTGCTTTTAGATCAAATCTATTTCTTATGAAAAATACGAGGGCTCGCTTGAGCGGTTGGATATACCACCAAGCTTTCAATGTTTACGTGTGGCGGTCTGGTAACACAGTAAACGATGTTATCGGCAATGTCGTCCGCGCTTAATTCTTCATACCCCTTGTAAACCGCTTCAGATCGGGCTTTGTCGCCACGAAATCTGACAGAAGAGAACTCAGTATTGACCATGCCTGGAGCAATATCGGTCACTCTAATACCCGTAGTTATTAAATCGATACGCAGCGATTTAGAGATCATTTGTACAAAACTTTTAGTGCCACCGTAAACGTTACCACCTTCGTAGGCTTCAAGCCCCGCCGTTGAACTTAAGTTAACAATGTGCCCCTTGGTTGCTTTTAGAAATGGGATTGCTAGCTGAGCGATTTTTAAAAAACCTTTGATGTTCACATCGATCATTTCTTCCCAGTCGCTGAAATTATAATCTTCAAACGATTCTTTGCCGCGTGACAGGCCTGCGTTATTAATAAGCATATCAATTTTCAAACCTGCAATGTCTTGGTAAAAAGTCTCAACGGCCCTTAAATCAGAGACATCGAGGCTATAAGTTTTGACAGTAATACCGTGTTCTTTTTCCAGTCGTTGGTGTAACTCTTCGAGTCGATCTTTACGACGAGCCACAATGATTAAATTCTTTCCGAGAGCGGCAAGACCTTCGGCAGTGGCTTGGCCGATACCGCTAGAAGCGCCGGTAATGAGAGCGAAAGCGTTTTTGTTAAGATGCATAAAAGGGTTAATTATGAATTAAGTTTATTAATAAGAGCTGGCAACTCTGAAATGTCTTTTAAAATATAGTCCGCATTCGAAAAATCCATATCAGTAGTGAATCCATGAGGGATGGCGATAGTGACAATTCCAGCCGCTTTGCCAGCGGCTACGCCTCGCGGAGCGTCTTCAATGACCAAGGCTTCGTTGGCTTTCACATTGGCCTTACTGAGGGCTTCTAAGTAAATTTCTGGGTCTGGTTTTATGTTCGTGCAGTCTTCACGGGTAAGGATGAAGTCAAAGTAGCTAAGTAGTTGGTCGTGGCTGTGCCCGAGTTGTAAATGCTCTTGACGGGCGCTGGTAGCTAATCCTAGTATATAGTGCTTATTTAACGACTGAAGAATGGCTTCAACATTCGGAATAGAGTGATCTTTTTCTGCTAGCTTGTAGTTCCAAATAGCCTTGCGCAGCTCTTTAAATTTCGAGTTAAAACCAGCCTCAAGTTCCCTTTCGGCAAAAAATCCGGCAGAACCTTTGTTTGTGTGAAGCGTGTGGTCTTTAAAGTCTTCTAATGAGTAGGGTATTTTCAAGTCGTCTAGAACTATTTGATTTGCTTCATATACGAGATGTTCACTGGAAACCAACACACCATCGTTATCGAAAAAAATTGCTTTAAGCATGGTCGTCTAATTGATTAAATAATTCTTCTGCACTATCACAAATAATATCAGGCTTTGAGAATTTCAAATGCTCTCGGGTGTGCACACCCCAACTAACGGCAATGTTTTGAATTCCCGCACTATGGGCATGTTCAATGTCGCTAATGGTGTCACCAATAAATAACGCATCATAGGGTTCTCTGTTCAAATTGGTGAGTAGGTTTAGTATTTTTTTGTCTTTATAGCCGGGGGTTTCTCGTCCAATGACAGATTTAAAATGATCCTCTAGCTTATGAATTTCAAGCCATTTTTGAATCACTGTTTTTAGGTTTGAAGAGATTATGTGATGTTCAAATCTACCTGATATTTCTTTAAAACTTTCTATAAAACCGGGGAACACTTGTACGTGTGAAGGATAATTTTTCTCTTCATGGGCTGAATAACGAGACCGAATGCCGTCGGCTACATCGGGGTAATGTTCTGACAAATACTCAAAAGGAAACTTGTGTGTAAAAGTGGCTTGGTAGTCGCTTAGTTTAAACTCTATGCCGGTTTTAGCCATTTCATCGCGCCAAAAAGAGAACACAAATTCGGTTGAATCTGCCATAACGCCATCGAAATCCCACAGTAAAATTGGTTTATGCATCTTCGAGTTTAGTGAGAAGTGACTCTAGTTTTGTTCTATCAAATTGGCCCTTTGTTTCAACGCCGGAGGCGGCATCAAATAAGGTGGCGGAGTGAAATTGATCTAATAGTTTTGACGCGGTTTCTGGGTTAATACCGCCCGCTAAAGCATAAGGAATATTAATTTCTATTGAGCTATTAATAGACTCAAGCAAGGTGTCGCTGTTTACTATTTGTGTTCCTGATCCAGGCGTTTTGCTGTCGAATAAGAATAAGTCGCAGTTTTTGCCATACAATTGCAAGTCTGATGTTTTTAAGTTTTCATCTACAGAAAAGGCTTTCCAGATTTTATGATTTTTAAATTCAGATAACTGCTTTTTTAAGGTTTCAATAAATTCAAAACCTTCGTTGCCGTGTAATTGAATGATATCTAAATCTACTATCTGTGACGTCTCTACAATATTTTCGACGGCAGTGTTTTGAAAAACACCGACTTTACGTCCTGTGTAGGCGTGGCTGAGCTTTTGTGCCTCCATGGGCTCTATGTGCCTTTTTGAGCCGGAAACAAAGTTAAACCCAACGTAGGGCACGCTCAAATCTTGACAAGCTTGGGCCATACGTAAGTTACGAACACCGCAGACTTTTAATTTCATAGGAGTGCTTTGATTTTTGCTTGAATTAATCGCTGGTCACCAGACATAAGCACGCTGCCCACTAAAATTGCATCACAATAAGGCGACACTAAATCAACATCAGCTTTTGTGCTAATGCCGGATTCAGCGACTTTTACAATGTGATCCGGTAGTTTTTTCAACAAATCAGGTACTCGGTTTATATCGACTGATAAATCAGAAAAATGACGAGCATTTACGCCAATAATTTTAGCTCCACTTTGTAGAGCGATTTTAATTTCAGCTTCGTCTTGAGTTTCAACTAAAGCATCCATGCCCAAGCTTTCGGCATACTCTCTCATAGTTTTTAACTTATCAGTTGTTTTTAATACCGAGGTCATCAACAAAACAGCGCTGGCTTCGCTTATCCGAGCCTCTAGTATTTGCCCTGTATCGATAATAAAATCTTTACGTAGTATCGGAACTTCAACTTCTCGCACCACATTGTTTAAATCAGAAAGAGAGCCTTGAAAGAATTCATAATCCGTTAGCACGGAAATTGCAGCCGCGCCACATGATTCATAAATTAAACCAATTTCAACTACATCGGCCTCTGGAGCAATAGCACCTTTGCTCGGAGAAGCCTTTTTAATTTCGGTGATTAGTTTTACTGTTTCGCCCTTTTTTCGGGTTATGGCTTTTAAAAAACTGAGTTTGTTTTTACGAGGTTTGGCGTTTTTAAGGGTTCGTTCGAGTCCTGAAATTTCGCGTTCTTTTTGGGCTATTATTTTTTTGAGGATAGTCATCATCGTTATAGTAGCCTGCTTTTACTGAAAAAACAGGCCGATTAACGATTATTGAGACCCGTCTCGGTAAAAAGGGATTTATTTTTTAGCTTTCTTTTCTTTTTTAACACGACCAAATATTAGTCGTTTAAGTCCCCATAAAATCAAAAGTAATGGCAACCAAATTGGTGTGTAAACAACGGCTCTAATAAGCTTGTCCACGACTTCACGGGCATCGTGAATAAAATCATTTACGGCGGTTTTCCATGAAGCATCTAAGTTCCAGTCAGGACTACTAAAGTCTCCAATTTCTGGTTGCGGGTTAAGGGTCAATTGCAGTGTTGAATATGCTACATCCGTATCACGCCGAGTTTGAGTGTTACTCAGATTATCAATTTCATCTTGTACTCGTGATAGCTCGCGATCAATTTCTAAAACATCACTAATGTTTTCCGTTTCTCTTTCCATCAAGGCTCTTAAACGATCTCGTCTTACTTCTAGGTTTTTAACACGGTTAGCAGTGTCGCGGTATTGAGCCGTAATATCTGCCGTTGAATAATTCTCTGACTTTTTAAGACCTAATTTTTCTAAGTTTTTACTTAGTATTTCTAAATTGTCAGCCGGAACTCGAATGGTAACGTTGTAGGCGAGTGTCCCACGACGCACCTCCCATGAATTTTGATGTGTAATGTACGCTTTTTGGCTTACTAATTCTGCTTCAACCATTGCTAAAGACTCCTCAGTGTCTTCAACCTCAATTTGTAGCGATCCATTCTTAACAATCTTTCTATCGACTAGTGCTTCTGGGGCAAAGCCTTGTGCCAGGGCTTCTGGTGGACGTAGAGAACTGCTAGCGACCATTTTGGCTCGGCCCATTAGTGAAGATTGAAATTGGTTTGAAACCATATTAATTTCCATCCCCTCATCAGAGAAGCGGTCATAATTTGTATTGTTGTTGGTAAAATAAATTCCAGCGACAACAACTATAAAAAGAACTAAGGCGTAGTCCTTAATGAATTGATTGATTGATTTGAGTCCAGTTTTGATGCTCATAATTAAAACGTTTATTTTTTAAGAGTCTAAAAGATAGACGCTTAATATGCAAATTTGCAACTTTATTCATAAGCTTAACCACAGACCTCGTAAATGCCTCTCTTTCTCTTTTGTCTTTAATTCTTTTCTTAATGGTCGGCTTACTCCTTGAATTCATCCCTTTCCAACTTGTCCCTATTAAAAAGATCCCAAAACGTGTTAAACGTTGAGATCTTTAGCTCAAAAAACGAGTGACTATTACTTCGCTCTCTCTACGTAATCACCGTTTAAGGTATTCACTACTACTTTATCTCCTTTATTTAAAAACGGGGGAACTTTGATTACTAAGCCCGTGTTCAGCTTTGCGTCTTTGGTTACGTTCCCTGCCGTGTTACCCTTAACCCCTGGCTCGGTCTCAATAATTTCAAACGTCATTTTAGGTTGCACCTGAACGTTGATTGGGTTTCCATTGAAATACTGAATATCCGCCTCCATTCCGTCTGACAAGAAGTTTACGGTGTCTCCTAATTGGTCCTTTGTGAAAGCCATTTGCTCATACGTTTCGTTATCCATAAACTCATAATCGTCTCCGTTCGCATATAAAAACTGAGCCCGCTTATAACTAATATCAGCGGGTTCCGCTTTATCATTACCTGAAAAAGTTTTTTCCATCGTAGAGCCAGTAATAAGGTTCTTAAGTTTCGTTTTCATGTTTCCGCCTTGTCTGGCTGTTTTACCAAATTGATTCCACGTGACGGTGTAAGGTTGTCCATCAAGTTCAATATGAACTCCGGTTTTAATTTCTGAGATACTTAACATAAAATAAAATTTTAAAAATTAATCGTCTAAATCATAAAAATATTCGGCGCGCTGTACAGCTTAGACTTTTAAAGACTCTTTTTTGAGATTGTAAAAATTAGTTCCAAATACCAAACCAAACACCATTAAGGTTGAGAAAGGAATCACTCCCACTCCAATTAAAAGTAATACAGATTCAAATACCAACGGTATAACGTAGAAATTAAGAACACTTAAATAACTTTTCCCGTAGGTCCATTCGGAAGTAGAAGCCATTAAACCAATTAACCAGAACACCAACGCCCACCAAGCGGCCGTTAATAAACGCCAAATACAAAGTACAAACCACAGACCAACAAAAATAAAGCCAATCGCTACCCCAATAAGGCGAGGCTTTGCCCCATACCAGAATGTTTCAATATCAGCCTTAGTAAAGGTTATATTTTCTTCAAATTCACTAAAATAGACTTCTTGGTATTCACCTGTTTGTTTTTTTCCAATAAATTTTTCAGCCGTTACCACTAATCCTCCAGGATAACCTTTCAAACTATCCTCGTTGTACTCAACTTGCTGTGTATCAATAACAACCAAGGCCTCTCCTAAATCATCAAAAACAACATAAGGTTGCGGTAAATTGATGCTAAATACACCGTCTTCTACCTGAGCCTCAAAGTCCGGAACGGTACTCCACCATTCGTTTTCAATCCAACTAACAACGCTTTGGGTAAACGTAAACCACACTCCAATCGTTAAAATAACAGCGGCAATAGTGTTCCAAGTGAACCAAAAAATCCAGGTTCGCGAAACCGCTTTACCATTCTCCGGATAAAGCACCGTTTTAAGAAAACTAAGGTTTGTCCAAACGTGCCCCATGCGAGACCAGACGTTAACTTTTGGTGTCGCCGGTTCTGAAACTTTTTTATTCATTTTAAAGGGATAAAGCCTTGGTTTTAATTGCGCTTGGCAAACTCAGTAAAAATTTATAGGATCGTCCGTGATGAATCAAAAGAAAACGGACTCAAAATCAAACCCTCTCGAAGATAGAATAATTGAATTAGAGGCTTTGTTAGACGCTTCGAATGAAAAGGCTGAGGCGGCTCAAGCGGCCAGTTTACGAGCGATGGCTGATTTAGAAAACTACCGCCGCCGCTTAAGTGGCGAACAAGCTAAGTGGTCTGATCAAGCGGTAATCTCCTTTTTACGTAAAACACTGCCTTCCTTTTTGGAACTCAGCTTAGGTGCCTCCCACAGCAAAGATGAGGCGATGCAGCAAGTTGTAGAGAAATTCTTTGAATACCTAAGGGCTCAAGGTTTGAATGATATTAGCCCTAAAACGGGTGAACCGATTGATCCAGAAAGGCACGAAGTATTGATGGTAGAAGAAGGCCAAGCTGGAACGGTTGTTCGTTGTTTAGAGATTGGTTGGGAATTTAATAAAACCGTTATTCAGCCGGCTAAAGTCTCTGGTGCTGAAAGCTAAGAGGCCTCGAGTTGACTTGAAATCACAAAAACTTAAATTTAATATCGATATAATTCCCAAATAACCATGCGAGCTAAGAACAAAACTAAATTCAAAATCATAACTGCGTTAATTTTATTAATATTTATCGCTAGTACGGTCGTTATGTTTCTGGCTTAAATTATTTAGAATCTGGACTAGAATCAGAGACCGGTTTCCAAAGTTCAGATAAAATTTAGGAAACCGGTCTCTTAAAAATATTAAAGTCAGCTTCCAGATGAAAAAGCAAAGTCCGGACTCGAAGCCAAAAAGAGTCGTCGTCGGTTTATCCGGCGGTGTAGATTCAAGCGTTACCGCTAAAATTTTATTAGACCAAGGCTATGAAGTCGTGGGCGTTTTTATGAAGAACTGGGACGACAAAGATGACCCACATTGCCCTGCCGCCACCGATGCCATGGACGCCCGCAATGTAGCCGCTCATTTAGGCATTCAGTTTTACAGCTTCAATTTTGCCAAAGAGTACTGGCGTGACGTATTTGATTACTTTTTAGAGCAACACCGTTTATTTCGAACTCCAAACCCCGATATTTTGTGTAACCAATTTATTAAGTTCAAAGTCTTTTTAGAAGCCGCTGAAAAACTTGGCGCCGACTTTATTGCCACCGGTCATTACGCCAAAAATTATTTTAACGAAGATACAGGGTTGTTTGAATTACAAGTGCCGCACGATGCCAATAAAGATCAGACTTATTTTCTGTACACCTTGCAACAAGCAGCCTTAAGTAAAACCTTGTTTCCGTTAGCCGATTTGCCAAAACCACGAATTAGAGAAATGGCTTTAGAGGCAGGCTTTCATAATGCCAAAAAGAAAGATTCCACCGGTATTTGTTTTGTAGGGGAACGCGATCATCAAGAATTTTTGAAAAAATATCTTGAAGAAACTCCCGGTGATATTGTAACTGAAAAAGGCGATATTATTGGCCAGCATATTGGTTTGAGCTTTTATACCATTGGCCAACGACGTAATTTGAACGTAGGTGGTGTAAAAGGTTACGCTGAAGCCCCGTGGTTCGTGCTCGCAAAGGATACCAACCTAAATCAAATTATCGTGTGCCAGAATGACGATAATCCGCGTTTGTTTCAAACAGAGCTAAGTGCCAATCGCTTAAAATGGATAGCAGGGTTCCCGCCTGGTTATCAGAGTTCGAACTCTAAAACCCCACAGCCAGTTAAGTTCGAACCCAACAATCCATTTCGTTGCACCGCTAAAATTAGATACCGACAAGATTTTCAGACCTGTGTTATCGAGTTCGAACCAAGTTCGAACCAAGTTCGAACTGGAGACCGGTCCCCTAAAACCGTCAAAGTCACCTTTGACCAACCCCAACGCGCGGTAACCCCGGGCCAATCAATCGTATTTTACGATGAGGCGATGCAAGTTTGTTTAGGTGGTGGGGAGATTTGCTGACCCTTCTTTGCCACAAGATTTATCAAAAAAACACCCCCAGCAGAACTTTTCTTTGTCTAACTAACCGATCCCGGGATGAACACATTCGCCGTGAATTACATCCCGGGATCAATTTTTAACTTCTAAACAAAACTATCAGGAATTGGGAACGCATGAGCCAGATCTTTAACTTCCGCTCTAATTCGGTCTTTCGTCGCTTGATCATTTCGGTTTTTCATCGCTTCAACCATTAGCTCTGCTACTCGGGTAGATTGTTCTTCTTTAAAGCCCCGCGTCGTAATCGCTGGCGTACCAAACCTAATCCCAGAGGGATCAAACATAGTTCGAGTTTCTCCTGCAATTGAGTTCTTGTTAAGCGTGATGCCTACTTCATCTAAAACGTCTTCGGCTTCTTGTCCGCTAATTTGTAGCGAACCAAACACATCTGCCAATAATAGGTGATTATCCGTTCCCCCCCCCATCAAACGAATATTTGCGTCTAAGAAAACTTTCTCCATCGCTTTCGCATTCTTTAAAATTTGTTGGGCGTAGTCTTGAAACGCTGGTGTTAAGGCTTCGCCAAACGCTACCGCTCGTGACGCAACCGCGTGCATATGCGGGCCTCCTTGCAGGCCAGGGAAAATAGATTTATCAACTTTTTTAGCCAAGTCAGCATCTTCTCGGATCAAGATAAGCCCACCACGCGGACCTCGTAGCGTTTTATGCGTGGTTGTGGTAATAACATCAAAACCATAATCGAATGGGTTTTTAACGGCTTTACCAGCAATTAGCCCCGCAATATGCGCCATGTCAGCCATAGTGTAAGCTCCTACTTCTTTCGCAATATCTACAAATTTTTGGTAATCTAATTCTCGACTATAAGCACTAAAACCCGCTAAAATAAGTTTTGGTTTTTCACGCAAAGCCACTTCTCGCATTTCTTCAAAATCAATTTCACCCGTATCTGGGTTTTTCATACCGTAACGTACAAAGTTAAACGTTTTTGTTATATGTGTTACCGGGTGACCATGCGTTAAATGTCCTCCGTGAGAAAGATCCATTCCTAAAATGGTGTCCCCGGGCTTAAGCATCGCATAGTAAGCCGCAATATTGGCCGGTGCGCCAGAGTGAGGCTGTACATTCGCATATTTACAATTAAACAGCTTACAGGCTCGTTCTATAGCAATACGCTCCATTTTATCGGTGAACTGCTGCCCACCGTAGTAACGGGCCCCTGGGTAACCCTCTGAGTACTTATTAGTAAAACAACTTCCAAGGGCTTCGTGCGCGGCTTTAGAGATATAATTTTCTGACGGCACCAGTTCCAAGCCATCGGCTTCCCGGCCTTCTTCGCCACGAATACAGGCGGCCATTTCTGGGTCTTGGGCTTCAATAAAAGGTATTTTTTGGGCGGTAGACATATTTTGTGGGGTTAAAATAAGATAATTAAATAAAAGACCGCCGCTTTTAACAGGGCGATCTTTATGGACAAAAACATTGGAGGCTAAACCTCTTTACGACCTTTTCCTGAAGGTCGTCGAGAAGTTTTTGAACTGGATAAAATGTGGGTCATTTTTTCATCCACAATGTACCGTAAATCAGGTTGTTTCGTCAACTAAATCCATGGCGGGTTTTAATGGATCAAAGCCTGTTGTTTGATAAATATGATTTATCCAGTTTGAAATTAGGGTCTGCGTATTGGCTCGCCAATTCATGCTCACTAAGTCCGTTTCGCCTTCACGATAATAGTTTTCCGGTATTTGGGGCTCATCCTCACCGCCTTTATCTCTTAAGTATTCATGGTGTAAATCGAGACGATCATATTCTCCATGTCCCTGCATTAAAACCGTTCGCAGGTCTTTGCTCACCGCTACGTGAAAGCCAACCTTCGCTTCAACGCTTTTAATAAGAATCAATAAATCTTCTTCGGCTTCAACGGCCTCTACTGGTAAATCACCACAACGGGCATGTGGGACATCGAACTGGTCATCGAGACTCCGACACAATGGATGTTCAGACGTCACTACTTCATGTGAAAAAACACCTAACAGCTTCTTTCTCCGTTCCGTCACAAGCGTTCTTTTAATACTATAAAAGTAGTTGGCCGCCGTATGCGAGGCTTTGCAAGAATAGATAGTGGACGTCACCTGTTCTTGGGCCCAATCCATAATATCGTGCAAAGCGGGCAAGTAGGCAATATCATTATCTGGCACATACTCCGTGTTAGAACCCGTTACAATAAGCCCATCTAATCCTGATTTTTGTATTTCAGAAAAAGGTTTGTAGTGCTGTGCCAAATGCTCTTTTCCCGCACCAACCGTAGTTCTCAATTGACGGTCATTAAAGTCTATCAACACGGGATTTATTTGTAGCGGTGTTCTCCCCAGTAGTCGTAACCATTGCTTTTCTGCACCCTGAAAGGCCGCAGACGGCATAAGATTTAAAAAGCCAATATTGAGCGGACGAATAGATTGCTCATCAGCCTTTGCGGCGTCCAAAACGGGAACGCCTTCGTTTTTTAAATCAGTGAAAGCCGGTAAGTCCGAGTTAAGTCTAATAGTCATCGTAATTTAAGTTTTTAAGTAATAAAAAAATCCTCAGCCTCAGTGACCGGGGAAAACTTAAATTGAAATTTTTAAATTGTATCAATGTAGGCTCACCACGACCCCCGAAATTTGCATTTCAGTTCGCATCATGGCCATCAACATTGTTAGAGTTTTGTAACACATAGTAAAAATTAATTATAAAAAAACCGCCTTGGTAGGCGGTTTAGTTTCACGAGCTTTCTAGCTTTGCTACTCACTAATCCGACTACCCTTATTTAAGGGCATCATCATAGTAGCAACCGCAGCTTTTTTGTTCATCTTCAAGGCCAATCTAACGGGATTTAAGTTTTGAGTCAAATTGCATTTTATAAAATTAACCGTTAAATCCTCTTGATGAATACCTTTAAAAGAACACGAACTCACTCCAACCCTCTGGCGAACTTGCAAGAGTACGCTTTTGAGGGTTTTGGAAACGATAAGCCTATTTTTGTGGATGTCGGGGCTTTTAAAGGAGAGTTTATGGCACAGCTAGCCGATAAATACCCTGAACATAATTTCATTTGTTTTGAAATACGAACGCCTATTGCCGAATACTTAAGAGAAAAATTTAAAGACCGGCCAAACTTCAGAGTATTTGATGGTGACGCCGGCCGTAACTC
>CAMZKS010000011.1 GCA_947311285.1 uncultured bacterium
GTTAGAAAATTCCTTTTAATAGACAAAACACGACCGCGTTTAAATCCAGATATGCCCCTACACCAGGAAATCGATCAATCTTGGGAGCAACGTAAAGGTATTTATGGTGCAACAGCCGACATTGAAGTTAGACCCGATATTAAAAATGAAGATATTGTGGCAGAGGCTAAACGAATTATTGAACAAATTCCAGCCAACCTAATTCCAAAAGCCCCAAAGACTAAAAAGATTGCCGTGTTTGCTTCTAAAAACGGGAGCACCCTACAAGGTTTAGCCGATGCGAAAGCGAAAGGGCGAATTCCAAATGTAGTATTTGAGCTCTTTGTTACCGACCAACCTGATTGCGGTGCTTTAGAAAAAGCGAAAGCGATCAAGTTCAATGAAATTGAAGTCATGCCAAATAATGGTGAGGACCGTGAAGATTATGATAGAGAAATTACAAACTTAGTTCGAGAGTTTAAACCTGAATGGATCTTACTTGCTGGCTGGATGCGAATCTTTAGCCCTGTTTTCTGTAATCAATTTGGTGATATCACTTTAAATGTTCACCCGTCATTGCTCCCTAAATTTGCCGGACTTAAAGACGCGGAAGTACATCAAAAAGTACTAGATTACGAAGAAAAATATACCGGCGCCACTATTCACCGTATTACCGCAGAAGTTGACGCAGGTGAAAGCGTATTACAACGAAAAGTACTGGTTGAAGAAGACGATGATGTAGATAGCCTACGTGTTAAAGTTCAACGACAAGAAATTTTAGGTTTCTGTGAAATTTTAGAACGACGGTAATTATACTGACATCCTCCGCAGGGATGATCTGAGTTGAGATTTAAAATTCAAAAAAGCCCGAAAGGGCTTTTTTATCCAGAATAATTTTAGGCTCTACTGTATTCATCGTTTTTCCTCATTTGACTCAGAAATCACTTCTGCATGCTCGAAAAATGATTTTAACTAACCCGAACGCGCTAGGCAACTAAGCTTCCTTAGGGCCTTATCATAAACCTGTTTAGCATATGATCCTGAAAATCCTAATTTCTCTCCTATCTCTCTGAATGTTTTACTACCTTTCTGTCTCTCATAAAAAATACCATCACCGCCTATTCCGAAACGCAATCTCACCACTCTTTCTTCAAGAGGTTTTAATGATAATAGAGCACGATTAAGCGATTCCAAAAGTTCCCTATCAGCTACAGCTTCGATTCCCCTACTCTCCGTCACTAGGTTTTGATCCTCCAGGCTCTGGGCGGGGCGATTTATATTAATAAATACATCCCTCCATCGGTGAAACGCTACCGCGCCTTCTTTTTCAATTTCATCTCTGACATCAGAAGCCGGTAAACTTTTCACAAACTCCGAAAAAGCCGACTCATCACTTGGTAAATCACCTAGAGCCTGTTTAAACTTTTTAGCCACGGTCTTATCATGACGGCACCTCACCCCAGAAGGAACGTAATTAAATTCTGCACGATTATGAGAGCCGATCGCTAACATAGAACCGTTAACAGAAGTTTTTAAATAGGCTGCAAAATTTTCACCTTCGTCTGGATTGCACTTACTTATACACCTTGCCATTTCAGACAGTGCCATAGCTAATAATTCTTCTGTGTCTGTAGTAGGGTATTTTTTATTAAAATCTCTAACCAGTTTCACAATCAAACCGTAGTGCAGTCTGACAATTTCATTCTTAGCTTCAGGATCTTCTTTTTTTGCCTTTTGGTAAAGCTGCTCTCGTTCATCATCTGTCATTAATGTTAAGCTTCCATCTTTTTCTAGACGAAATGGTTTTTGGTGTTTTTCACCCAACACAGCTTTCCAAAAATATTTTTGCTTAGCCCCAAACACCTTAATCCACTCAGGATGAAAATTGCCCTTAACTGTTAACTTCTTCTCAATTACCGCTCCATACATGCCAACTACGCAATCCCCTCCAGCATTAAACGATGCTTTATTTTCGTCAAACCCACCATCAACAGCCAAGAGTTCTGGATCTTGCTCTCCCTCATCTGAATAATCAGCAGTATAACCATCCGTAATTATTCGAGCCAAAGGTTGTTTCTTTTTAGTCTTTGTTTGCACGGCTAATACTTTGGTAATACCTAATCCAGATAAATAGTCTAAATTTTTAGGACCACTCACGATAACTAACCCTTCTTTTTCTGTAACATCCGTTATCCCTAGTCTCGTTAATGCACTTTTTATATCATTTAATTGTTGTTTTGATTCTGTTACCGCAAAAACCAATGATTCTCCATATGCAAAATCCTCTCCAACTATAGGAGACGGTGCTATCGCTTCCTGCAAAACCGAAGTCGCTTGCGCTTGTAAAGCGTCTGGAGACTCTAAATCGATAGTACTAATTTTTTCTGACATAATGACATCATAAGTCTTGATCCAAAAATGTCAACCTATCGCTTAACCTCTACATATTTCCCTCGGCGAAATGGAGCCACCGTGCGATAACTTTTATAATTTTTAGCCGCAGTAGTAATACCTTTTAGGTTGGCCAAAGTTGAGCGCAATTTGAATTCACCCGCATCAACCCGTGCTGCGGCAATACCGACTTCCGATTCTTTTGGCAAGGCTAGTTTTTCCAGTCGTGACTGCATTCTTTTAGGGGTCCCATCAGCCGACAACGCGGCTTGTCTTGATCTCCATGCGGCTCGTTGTTCCTCTATGAGCCTTTCTGGTTTCGAGGTTATTCGACTTTGTGTTCGAGTAGGATAAGTCATCCGACGACGCAAGCTTTCAAGTCGCAACTGAGCTTTAGATTTTGTTTTTATAGCCTGATTTTTATCATGAAAAGATTTACTTTGATTGGGCGTAAGCCGTTGCAGAGTTTCTTTTTTAGAAATATTAGAAAAATTCAAACTCCCGCCACCACCACCTCTAATTTCACGCGTGTCATTTGTAATATAAAAAGATTTATCCCCCAAAAGCTTGACCACATTACCAGCGTCATCCACTAATGTGTAAGTAATAAATTTAGGTTGAAAATCTAAAAACCCAGGATCTATATCTAACTCTGCATTCCAACGACCATCACTCGTTCTATTTAAAGCCTTCATTCTGGCCGCCCCTTCAATTTCAGCACTAACGGAGATAATGTCAGCCTCCGCAACTTCTAGTAGTACGTTGAGCTTACCTCCCGCCAAAATAGAGGTATTAGCACCATGACCGCTTAAAATGGCCGTACGATCCGTTAACTGCTCTTTTGTAGCTAAACGTTGATCAAGATTAATTGAGCCCGTTAAGAAGTCACTTTTGTTCCCATTAACATCAAATATTGTAATCGGAAACTGTAAGGCAGAATTGTCTATATTTCCTTGGTTCACATAAATAATCCGCCCCGTACCGTCTGCATCTTGATTTGTAAAAATAGTGCCCGCTGGACTGCCCGTAATGGCCCTTAAATCAATTGAAAACGAATCAAAATCACAGCCAATATCGCTTTTATCCGGGAATAAAAAGAACACACCATCAGCAGCCCCATTATTAAAGTCGGCGGTAAAATTATCATCGCCCTCACCTTGATTTATAACTTGGAAAGTGGCTCCGCAAGTAGTGTTAAATGTCGGCACTTGGTTTTCAATTTGCAGTGTATTAGTCGTAGCTGAAACGGTATTCCCCGCTTTATCAAACACGGTTAATATTTGATTAAAAGGGGCATCATTCAGGCTTCCGGGGGTAATCAAAAAACTCTGAGGCGTTGTCGCCGTGTTAAAATTTTCGGTTCCACCGCCAATAGCTGATAAATCTAAATTATAATTTATTATATCCCCTACTGAAGCGGCTGTATCAATCGGAAGAGCCACTTCAAGGGTATCCCCTATTTTTCCTGGAACCGGGTTCCCTGTAATAGATAAAATATCAGCTGTCGCCAAAACCGGGCGAATTAGATCAACACCAATCGCGTTTGTCGTTTGAATTGGGAGCGTATTTCCGGCATCGTCCCGAAATAAAACATCAACCGTAAAGGCGTTTGTGTCTAAATTCACTTCTTGCAAAGCAATCTGAGTATCAGCGGCCGGCACGTTTGTTAAGTTTGTTATACTGCCGCCAATACTTGAAAAATCAACCGTCATAAATACTGTGTCTCCCGAAGTTTCAGTTGGCAACGTGAGCGTAATTATATCATTAATTCCGGCCACCGTTTTACCTGCTGGTAAGACCAATAAATCATGACCTGTAAAATTATAACTCGGTAATTGATTATCTAAGTTTACATTAAAATTAGAATAACTCGCCTCAACGTTCGTCCCCGTGTAACTAACCGTTAAAGGCAAAGAAAAAGAACCATCATCGTTATCCGTCACTACCGTAAAGGGCTCCGTAAAATTAGCCCGATCACTTCCGCCAATAGTAGATAAATTTAATCTAGTTTTAGAGAGTCTTCCAGAAAAATCAAAAGGTGCATAGGTAAAATTAATGGTATCACCAACAATGAATATATCACTTACATCTCCGCCGGTAGCCCCCGCAGAAGTCACCTTTGCAGCGTAATTCGTAGTATCAACCACTAAGCGTTCGGCCATGAAATCTGTCGCTAAAGCGTTTACATTCAAATATCTAATCTCAAAAAACTCGCCTTTTTCGTCCATATTATCCGCAAATAAAGCAAGGTTTTGGATTTCTAGTTCGCCACTACCTGACAACTCAAACTGTAACTGATCGGGCGTAAAGCTCACATTAGCAACAGTAAGACTACCGTTATTAACCACAAAGTTAGGCGTCAAAGACGCAAACTGTAAGTTCGCTGGTTCTCCAAACTCAAGCGTTATGTCAGGCATTACGCCACTGCTACTAATAACGTAATCTTCTAAGGCTATTAAATCATATTGGTTACTTGGGTCATTAAAAACCGAGACAACGTTGTTCAGGCCTTCAAAAAAGTTATTTAAATCAAATACCGTATTAAAGGCCGTAATTACAAAAGTAGTTTCATTATTATTACTGTCGATAGCGGTAATTGCATCGGTATCAGCAAATTGGTCTAAGTTTTGTAGAATATCGGCGCCATTAAGCGTTGAGTTTGTTAAACTTAA
>CAMZKS010000012.1 GCA_947311285.1 uncultured bacterium
CTTGTATTTCTTGGGCAACAAATTTTCGTTGCTCCCGATCGTTCCAACCCCAAACTTGCTGTGTGTAACGTTTAAAGGCTAAGTGCTTTAAATTAAAAACGGCTTTATGATCTTTTATCCTTGCGTCTTTAATACGCGGAATGCACAGTCCTAAACCAAGAATAAGATAAAAACTTATTGAAAGCGGTGTCATATCAAAAATCGTTGCTAACAGCATCAATGGAATAAAGGTGATGATAATCACTCTTAATTGAGTTGAAGCCTGCCAAAATATAAGACTCATTAAACCAAGCCAAATGAACAGTCCGACAAACCCCATTTGTGCCGCAATATTAAACGGCACACTCTCGGCTATTGGGGCTTGATCATTATTCTTTTCCCGTAAATTTTTAGCTCTAGCAGCGGGTCCAAATGTCCCTAGTGCACCAAACACTGGATTCTCCAAAGCGATCTTAAACGCTTCAATTGGACGTTTAACGTGATCAACATCACTCAATCGAACAATATTCTTATTCAAGATTTCAGATTCACCCAATACATTCTTACTAAGTGTGAATTTCGCCATACCAGTTAGCACAATCAAAACTAAAAACGCGGCGGCGGCCTTGTCTGTTGTCCATTTAAAGTTTAGTACTGACAGTTTTGGTTTCACGGTTATATAAAGTTTCGCCACCAATAAAATAAGGGCCCCCATTAAAGTGGCTCGGCTACCACTCTGCCAAATACCGGTCAAAAAAACTAAGCTTAAAACAAGCGTTACACCCGTTCGTTTAAATGATGATTTTAATTTAAAAAACAAAACATACCAAAGTCCTAAAACGGCTAAGTGTGAATATTCGACTGGACCAGAACTGGCCCCTTGAATCCGTACAAAATCCCCTACTTGGTGATACAACGGGATCGTTTGCCCAGGTACCCAACTAGAAATAGTTTTTGAATACCACTGGTCTAGAACTCCGTATCCACCTCCAAACTTTGCCCAAAGTCCAAACAGCGTACTAGTAAAGACTCCAACGACTAGACCTGTGCAGAATTTGTGGAAAAGCTCCACCCCCAAACTATGCCCATTTTTCACAGATTTATAAGTGGTTTTCCACATTAGAAGTCCCAACAAGAATGCAAAAACCCCCAAACCTAAGTACCGGTAAGCCACGAAGGCTGTGTGCAAATCGTGATTCAATAAAACAAGTAAAATCCCCCACAGTAAAAAAAAGATTCCCCAGGTAATCGTAAAGCAAAAAAAGGATCTGAGGTCTAGTGTTGGTACTCGCCAGTTTTTTTTATCACAGCCCAGCGACATAAACATTAAAAAGACTAACAGTAACAGAAGCACTTCTTTCCAAAATCGGGTAAAATCAGGTCCAAAAACGGTAATTGCGCCATGCCAAGGCAAAGCAAATCCTAAAACAAACAGGACCAAAGTTTTAACTCGTTGTAACATTCAATCTCAGTCTAAGCCGTAATTAAATTTCGTCACCTAACCTTTTAAAAAATCTGTAGGCCTAACCTCGATATTCAAGAAATTCTTCCCCAATTCGAAGTTGATCTCCAGGCTCGGCTCCCGCTTTCTCCAGCTGTTTTAGCACCCCCCACTTACGAAGCACGTCATACACTCGTTCTTGACCTTCTGCATTTTCCCAATCCGTTTGTCGTCCAATTTGTAATAAACGTTGATTCGTTAAATTCCACCAGTTTTCACTTTTCTCAATCTTAACATGACGAGAATCATCTACTTCACCAGGTCTAAACTCAACCGCTTTGTTTTGATCTTCTTCTGAAATCTCAAACTTACGTTTTTCAGGAATAATGTGTACTAAGTGCTTTAACAAATCAGTTATACCCACATGCGTTGCCGCTGATACAAGATAAGGTTTTACACCGAACTCTTTTTCAAACTCTGCTGCCACAAAATTCTGCAGCTCTTCATCTACCGTATCTATTTTACAAAGTACGGGTACAAAAGATTTTGCGGCAAGTTCTGGAGAAAAAGTCTCTAGTTCTTTTCGAATAATTCTAAAATCTTCTAAAGGGGTATCCGAATTAACATCTACTAAGTGTAGTACCATACGCGCACGTTCGATATGACGCAAAAACTGGTGTCCCAAGCCTTTTCCTTCACTCGCCCCCTCAATAAGCCCCGGAACATCAACAAACACCAAATCACGATCATCAAACTTACAAACGCCTAAATTAGGTACTAACGTCGTAAAATGGTACTCCGCTACTTTTGGTCTTGCATTTGAAACTACTGATATAAATGTTGATTTTCCTACACTTGGATAGCCAACCAAGGCTACATCCGCCACTAACTTCAACTCTAACTCTACCGCGAAGTGTTCTCCTACATCTCCTTTCTCGGCAAAGGCTGGTGCTTGTCGAATAGAGTTTACAAAACCGGCATTCCCCTTACCGCCGACACCTCCAACGGCCAGTCGTACTTTTTGATTTAAAGTATCTAAGTCCGCTAACACTCTCCCCGTTTCTTGTTCTCTAATAATCGTTCCTTGTGGTACACGAATTACTAAATCCGCGCCGCCTCGGCCCGTTTGTAATTTTTGCCCTCCAGCCTTACCAGGTTCAGCTTTGAATTCTTTCTTATTCCGAAAATCAGACAAAGTATGAATATTGCTCACGGTCTCAAAATAAACATCTCCTCCCCGACCGCCATTCCCTCCATCTGGCCCGCCTTTAGGAATAAATTTTTCGCGTCGAAAGTGAACAGATCCGTCCCCTCCTTTTCCCGCTGCGAATTCGATTTTTGCTTCATCGTTGAACATCAAGATTATTGATACTTAGTGAGTGGGATTAAGCAAGAATCCAGATACATAAAAAAACACTCCCGCTTGGCAAGAGTGTTCGATCTATTTGGTTTAAGTTTGAAACTTAAGCTGTTTTTTTAACTTTTTTAGCAGCGTCTGCGATTTGATTAAATACTAATGGGTAATTAACCGCTAGTTCTGATAAGTTTTTTCGATCAATTTCCATTTGTCCGTGCAACCATTGATTTTTCACTTCACTGTAACGTTGACCTCTTAGTTTAAGAGCCGTGTTAATTCGAGAAATCCATAAACCTCGCATATCACGTTTTTTTTGTTTACGACCAATATAGGCGTTCGTTCCAGACTTCATCATAGCCTGCATAGCCAGTCTGAATACAGAGTTCCGTTTACCACGGAAACCTTTAGTTTGCGCTAAAACCTTCTTATGTCGATTACGTGAGGCAACACCGCCTTTTACTCTTACCATGGTAAATAAATTATTATTTTAGAACGACTTACTTCTTAGAAATTTTCAACATTCGAGCAATCATTGTCATGTGACCTTTAGGAGCTAAAACACCACCTTGATCAGATTTAAGCGCTCGCTTGTTCTTAGAACTTAAAAGGTGCTTTTTACATGCTCGTCGAAGCATCACTTTACCGCTACCAGTAATTTTAGTCCGTTTTTTAAGGCCTGAATGAGTCTTTTGTTTCATATTATAAGTAATATATCAGTGCGAATTTAAGCATTCAAAATCAATTGTCAAACTTAGTTTCAAAAGATAAACACTTTTAGCGAAAGCACTTAGTTATTATTCTTTGAAACAGGCTTTAATACTGACACTATTTGAAATCCTGAGAATTTAGGCGATTGCTCTACAATTCCAAATTCTTTTAGGGACTCTAAAAAGCCTTTCATTTTCTGCACGGCCAAATGTTTATGTGCTTTTTCTCGCCCTCGCATTACCATCTGCACTCGCACAGGGTGCTGATCTTGCAAGAACTCTGCAGCCTTGTTTCGTTGTCGATCCATATCTCCGGGTCCAATTCGAAAACTAAGACGAATCCCTTTAATCTCGTGACTCTTAGTGTTTTGTTTCTGTGCTTTTTCTTTCTTTTGCTCGTTGTAGAGAAATTTACCAAAATCAATAGTTTTACAAACGGGCGGCTTGGCTTTTGGCGAGATTTCCACTAAATCAACTTCCGCTTCTTTCGCTTTCGCTAAAGCTTCACTGGTAGGCATAACTCCCAGCATTTCACCCTGCTCATCAACCACTCGAACCTCTTCCGCTCGAATACGTTCATTTACTTTTTGTTTGGGGAGTCTCTTTGGCGCCTGCCCTCTATTTCGACCGCGACGGTATGATACAGCTATGTTGTATATAAAATTAAATTCATTCGCATACTAAGCTTCCACTAAAATGTGTCAATAAGCCTTTTGTAGAAATAAATTAACGCTATCCTAATTAGGACGAAACGCAAAAACACTTAAACTAGAAACAATGCTAAAAACACCGCTCTTTATTACCAACTTTAAAAACTACGAACAAGCTATTGGTAAAAATGCTATCAAACTAGCACTTGCCCACCAGCAAGTCGCCGAAGACACCGGAGCCTCAATTGCCATTGCCGTCAATGCCATCGACTTACAAGCCGTATCAGAGGCTGTAAGTATTCCCGTATTTGCTCAGCACGTGGATGCCGTTGATTTTGGAAGCTTTACCGGTAGCATTCTGCCGCAAGCCCTTAAGCGCGCTGGTGCCATTGGCAGCCTACTTAATCACTCTGAGAAAAGACTTGATATAGAAACATTAACTAACGCTTTAGCCTGTGCCCAAAAATCGAGTTTAATGCGAATACTTTGTACCGAAAGCCCAGAAGAAGCCGAAAAGCTAGTACAATTAGATCCAGACTTTTTAGCCTTTGAACCCCCAGAGTTAATTGGCTCCAGCACTAAATCCGTTTCTAGTGAGTCTCCCGAATCTATTGCGAAAGTCGTTGCTCTGAGTAGTGGTATTCCTGTTATCGTCGGCGCGGGGATCAATAAACCCGAAGACATTAAGATTGCCCTAAAGCTAGGCGCCTCAGGCTTTTTAGTCGCCAGTGCTATAGTTAAAAGCAAAAACCCAACCAAAGCCCTTAAAGATTTTATTGACGCTTTCTAGTACTTAATATGAAGCTTGATTTGATCCACAATAACAGGTAACTGTTGCAACCAGAATGGTCGCATTTCTAATTTCACAATTTCTTCGATTTCTGGATGATTGAGTAGCAAGCCTCTGGCAGAATCAACCGACAAACCTATAATTTCTTTTTTAATTTTTTGCTGCCATTCTCTCGCAAACTGATTATCGGCTTCAAAATCAATTGTTTCTACTCCAGTAATAGTAACCGAGAGCTTAACCCAGTTATTTTCTTCAAAGTTTTCGGCTGTTAAAATCCGGTACTCAACGCTACCAGTGTCAATATTCACAATTTTTTTACGATCATCTTGTGATCGTCTCAATTTAGCGGCCATAATCTCGATGACATCATCTTGATCAAACACTAAACCAGAGAGTCGCAAAGTCCCCTCTACCGCAAAGGCTTGTAACGGTTGCCCTGTTTGAAGTTCATCATAAACAAAATTCGTTAACTCGGACTGTAACATCGAAGCTTCTTCAATGAGGACATAATCCTTTTTCTCACGTGCGCTTCTTCTTAATAATTCATTCTTTAAACTATCTACCGCCTGAATTCTTAATGAATCAGTCAAAAGCGGTTTCGCTAACTCACTGTCATTTTCTTTTACAAAGTAATTAGTCAGTGTCGATCCACCTACTAATGGACCCAAATTTGCTTTTGCATAATAAAATTCACGGGTATCTGTGCGAAGTCCAGGCAAAAACAACTCTGTTCCCGCAGGGATGTTCCCTCTCTGTCCCACTGGATCGCCGTCTTCATCGTATTCATCTGCAACAACACGAACCGCTACTCGCCCTGCCCCATCAGCATTGGCGGCAGGAATCGTCACTTCATTCTGCATTCTAAAAATAATCCCTTCTTCATTTTGCAAGCGAGAGGCTAATAAATATTTTGGTTCTCGCGTTTCATTAAACATCGTCACTTGCCCCGAGGCATTTGTGACTTCGTAACTTCGTCCGGTTGAAGCAAAGGTCTGTGCTTCTATTTTTTCAGTCTGAACCTTTATTGCCTCAACCTTTGGAAGATTAACATTATTTTTATCCCACTCTGCCCCTGGCAGCCCTACCGCAATATTCTGTGTTACTTCTGGCGTGTTAATACGCGGTTTAATAACAATTTCAACTTGAGGTGAAACCCAAAAGTACAGCCAACCCAGAGCCGCAATGAGTAAAATAAAAATAAAGAAATAAATACCTCTAAATGATTTTTCTTCC
>CAMZKS010000013.1 GCA_947311285.1 uncultured bacterium
CCGCAGCAGTTAGATTTTGTGATTTTCATGATCGATCACGAAGTTACGAGCTTAACCATTCTGGCCTTTTTATCGATTATTAATAATGAAGCCGGGCAAATTTGTTACCTAGCCTTTGAAAAGGATATAAAACAAAAAGCTGATATCTCTGAGGCTGGGCTGCCAGCTGAAGCAGAAAACAAAGTATCGTATTGGTGGACGTTTATTTACGCAGCTGATCATACTTCTAAAACAAGGCGTTTAAAGGAACTCAAAGAAAATTCAGAATTCGTAAAAGGGGTATCTCGTTTCTCGGTAGTCTTTTTACATCAGTTTTTACAAACCCTTAAGTTAGATGATTTCTCTGACGCGCAGCTAAAAAAAGTGCTACAGCGTTACCAAAAAGGATTATTTGCTTAAAGTACACTAAACTCTACTTCCACAATTCTATCATCTTCACAAGCGGTGATAACAAATTTAAATTTAGCATCGCGGCTATTTAGTTGAATAACTTCTCCCGTTTCAGGGAATTTCTCAAGTTCTTCTAATAGAAATAACCCAATGGATTTATTTTCGTCTTCTAGTTTCCAGGGCCAAAATTCAGGAATGTTGCCATTTAGTTTTTCTTTCACAAAGTCTTCTAACTGTTCTAGTTCCGTTTCACTGCTGGCAGTGAATGTGCTTTTTCCGCTTTGACGAATCTCTAGTCGATCTTCGTCTTGTTCATCGTGTATTTCTCCAAAAATTTCCTCTAGTACGTCTTCAAGGGTAATAAGGCCGACTAAGCCACCATGTTCGTCATAAACAAGGGCCATGTGTGTTTGTTCAAGCTGAAATTGATTTAATAACTTATCAATTTTCATTGTCACTGGGATTTTGTAAGGCTTGTTGAGCGGTAAATTTGCGACCTTAAGTTGCCTGAAATCAGGCTCACTCATTTTTTCAATGATGCCATGAATACTTAAAATTCCCGTAATTTCTTCAAGCGCTTCGTGGTAAACCGGAATCCGAGAAAATTTTTCTTCTCTAATAATGCTTAAAACATCTTCAACGTCAGTATCGTCTTCAATGGCGATAATTTTTGACCGTGGTGTCATCACATTTTCGACCGTGTGTTCGCCAAACTCTAAAATCTTTTCCACCCACTCTCGTTCATCATGATCAATTTTTCCTTCTTGTTCAGATAACTCTAATGCGGCTTTAAGCTCATCTTCGGTTAGGCCGTGCTTAGTGTCTTCATTTCCTGATACCTGTTTAACAAATTTAGAAAGAGGGACTACAATTGGGCTCAGTACAATTTGCATAACGTTTAAAAACGGGGCAACCCAAAGAGAAAACTTAACCGAGTGTTTATGCGCTAAGCTTTTAGGGGTTATCTCTCCAAAAATAAGTAGCAAGAAGGTCATAACGCCTGTTACTAAACCGATTACTAACGCTTCGCTGCCTCCAAATCCGGAATTCTCAGCAAAACTAGTAGCCATAACGGTGGCCAAAGCGGAGGAAGAAACATTCACTACGTTGTTTCCAATTAAAATGGTAACTAGTAATTTCTGCGGATCAGCTTTCAATGTTTCGAGTCTTAATACTCGTTGTCGTTCTTTTTTCTGAATGGTTTTTTTCTTCAGCGCAGAAATTTTTTCTGGCCCCATACTAAACAAGGCGATTTCGGCTCCCGAAAAAAATCCCGATAGCAGTAGCAACACAAATAAAAGTAATAACTCCTCGCTCATTGTTTAAAGGGATGAGAAAGCAGGTTTCTCTGGGGAGGCTGGTCTGGTTCGTCGATCATAAATATAAATTGAATTTTACCACTTAATTGTAGACTTTGTACTGTCTTGGTCAAAGTAAATAGGCCTGAGTTTAGAGTCGCTAGTCGGCTTAGTAGTGTTAAGCAAAACGGATGATTACTAAAAAAGTGACGAATTATTTTGTGACAGTCTTTTTATAAGTGTAGAATTTACTTAACATGAAAGTAGTTATACCTCAGTCCGAACTTCTAGAGAGCTTGAAAACCGTATCACGTGCGGTTTCTGGGCAAAACACCTTGCCGGTTCTCGGTAACATTTTAATCAAAGCGGAAAGCAAAAAATTGCATTTTGCGGCTACAAACTTAGAAATCTCTATTTCTAACGCTATCGAGGCCGACATTAAAAATGAAGGGGCTATTACTATTCCGGCTAAAATACTGACTTCTTATATTTCACTTTTAGGCAAGGGGGAAGACATTGAACTTAAAATTGCAGACGGGACGGCGTTAGAACTTAACTCTAAAAGCTCTAAAACAAAGATCAAAGGTATTTCAGCCGATGAATTTCCTCAAGTTTCACGAGTAGAAGGGGGTGTTCGTTTAGAACTTAGTGGTGAAGAATTTCGAGCTGCCGTGCATCAAGTAGCTTTTTCGGCACAAGAAAACGCTTCTCGACCAATTTTGGCAGGAGTATTTTTAGTGGCTAAAGGGAAAGACCTTAAAATTGTAGCGACTGATTCATATCGACTATCGGAAAAGAAGATCACCCTCGATAAAGAAGTGGGAGATGTTAGTTGTGTGGTTCCTGTGCGAGCTTTTTTAGAAGCCGATCGGCTTATGAACGGGGAAGATAAGATCGTTATTACGGTGGCCGAAAATCAAGTGATGTTCGCTGTTGGCGGAACCGAGCTAGTTTCTCGACTTATTGAAGGGCAATTTCCTCCGTATGAACAGATCTTACCAAAATCACACCAAACAACGATTGAGGTTAGTCGTGAAGACTTGGTGTTAGCGGTACGACGAGTCTCAATTTTCGCTAAAGAAAACAACCAACATATGAAATTAGAGTTTTTGAATGATGGAACGATGAGCGTTTCAACCGATGCGACTCAAATTGGAGAAGAGAAAACAACAATCGACGTTAAAATTGATGGTGCCACAAACGTCATCGCGCTTAATGCCGATTATGTACTAGATGTATTAGGAGCCTTGACCGGCGACGACAAAATTAAAATTGAGGTGGAAGGTAAAATGAACCCGGCGGTGTTTAAACGAATTAAACATGATGACTTTGTGCATCTTATTATGCCATTAAAGGTTTAACCTTTCTCTTGCCCTCTCTTTAAATATCCTTATAAAAGGCTTAGTGAAAACTACGTTTAGACTTTTTTGCTTTCGCTGTAGGCCCTTTTGGTTTTTTATTACGTATGAAGCTACAGGCTTCAAAATTTTTGCATGAAGATTGCTCAGACGATGAATCAGCTGCCGTTTAAATTCTCTTTAGCTACAGAGCTGAAGCATTTAGAGGACCATAAAAATTTAACACTCGTAAATGTCGGAAACACTGCCGCGAAGACTTACCTCTTGGCGGAAGTATTAAAAGCGACGCCCTATAAAAATATATTTTGGGGAACGGAAGACGAAAAAGCGGATCAATTGAGGCCTTGTGCCGAACTGTGGTTTGAGCCGCATCATGTTTTTACGATTCCGGCTAAATTTGATTTTCAACATTTTTATGAGCTTAAAAATCATCTTAATTCCAAAACACCGACGTTGTTTTTGTTTGAAGATCTTACGGCGTTTTTGAACCAGAAATTACCCACGGAAAAAGACCTTGCGACCAATACCGTACATCTGCACAGTGGCAAGACTATTAAAATTTACGAAGTTTTTGAGAACTTAGAGCGCATGGGGTACGGCCCCGCAGAAGATAAGCAGCTAGAACCCGGTCAGTTTTTACGTACCGGAGAAAACTTGTTTATCTATCCGCTAAATAAAAATAAAGCCTTTAGAATAGAGCTGTTTGGCGATGAAATTGAAAAAATTGAA
>CAMZKS010000014.1 GCA_947311285.1 uncultured bacterium
AGTTGGCTCAGAACCGTATTATTGAAATTGAAGCCTTAGCATTGCGGGGAATAAATTTAGAAGGAACGACATTGATTGCAGACCCAACACAGATTTTAAATACAGAGCAAACAGCGGAGGCTTTAGCGCCGTTGATTAATATCGAAGCCGATCGATTGCAGCGTTTGATTTCACGACGTCCACGTCGTTACGTTGAGATTGTAAATAAGATTGTCCCAGAGGTGTCAGAAAAAATTATTGAGATGAAAGAGAATTCGAGGTATGCCACGATTCTTCGGGGGATTCGAATGAAAGACGAGTACTGGCGTTATTATCCAGAACGTTCTTTGGCATCGCAGGTGCTAGGTTTTGTAGATTCAAACGGGAATGGACAGTATGGAATTGAAGGACGATTTGATTTAGACTTGAGAGGGCAAGAAGGATTTATTTATGGGGCGACTAACACACGAGGACAACGAATTTTAGGAAAAAACTCGGGTATTACTCAAGCGCGTGATGGAGCTGATATTGTGATTTCAATAGATCGTGTGATTCAAGGGCAAGTTGAAAAAATATTGGCAGAAGATACTGAAAGGTATCAAGCGGATTTTGGTCAGGTTATTATTGTGGAACCCCATACCGGTAAGATTTTAGCAATGGCAAATGCGCCAAGCTTTGATCCGAATGAATATGGAAAAGCCTTTTTGCAATATGAAATTCCACCAGATCAATATCAACTAGATTTAGAAGATGAAGATTTTAATCAGCGGATTCCTACTTTAAACGAAGAGGGGCGACTATTTCGGTATTTTAATGTCTGGGGACCAACAGTATTTAGAAACAAGCTAGTTGCAGATTTGTACGAGCCGGGTTCGGTTATGAAAGCCTTAACTATGGCGGCGGCAATTAATTCATTTGAGGTTACACCTAACACTATCTACCAAGATACAGGGCCGGTTGAAGTGGATGAATTTAAAATTGGAAATTCTGACAAGGTCTATGCTGGTGCAACCAGTATGATTTCCGTTCTGAATCGCTCATTAAATACTGGAATTGCTTTCATAACTCAAAAAATGGGTCGGAAATTGGTGTATGAATATATGCTGGATTTCGGATTTAGTCAGTACACGGATATTGAACTTCCAGGGGAAGCGTTAGCCAATATTGAGTTCTGGCAAGACTGGTCGGCTTCAGAGCTTGTGACTCGTGGTTTTGGTCAGGGAATACAAGTGACTCCATTGCAAATGGTAATGGCGTTAGCCTCACTGGCGAATGGAGGCTACTTGTACAAACCTATTATTGTGGAAGAAATACGCTATCAAGATGGCCGTCCAGCTAAAGTGTTTTATCCAGAAGTAGTAAGACGAGTCATTGGAAATGAAGCATATAGTGCTACTAAATCGATGCTGCTTAACGTTGTAAATACTGGGACGGGGAGAGGTGCTCGAGTTTCCGGTTACAGTGTTATGGGAAAGACCGGTACAAGCCAAACGTATAAAAATGGGAAAGTACTGAAAGGGGTTGGAACGACGATTGCGAGTTTTGCCGGTTTTGGCCCAATTCAAGAACCTAAGTTTGTAATGTTAGTTAAATATGATTATCCAAAAACATCACAATTTGGTTCTGAAACAGCGGCCAGAACCTTTGGTCGTATTTCTGAGTTCTTATTTGATTACTTTGAAGTTCCACCGGATCGGTAAAAAAAACTACGTCATTCTCCGAAGGGCGAATCTTGTAATTTTCTCGGTGCGAGTGTTTTTTGGATCCTCCCTACGGAGGATGACAACCAAGGGATTATTTACACCACTCGATTTCGCTCTTCACCCGCCACAAAGGCTTCAATGTTAACCACTACTTCAGCGGCGAGCCTTTGACGGGCTTCAATGCTGCTCCAGGCAATATGTGGAGAAGCCAGTAAACATTCGGGGTGTTTTAAGTGTAGTAGAGGATTATCGGCCTGAATAGGTTCTTTTTCAAATACATCTAACCCGGCACCAGCAATGTTACCCTTATCTAAGGCTGCGGCTAGATCCGCTTCATTAATTATGCCACCACGACCAAGATTAATAAGATAAGCACTTGGTTTCATGAGTTTTAAGTTTTCTTTGTTGATTAAGTTTCTTGTTTGGTCATTTAAAGGCGCATGGATAGAAATGATATCACACTGTGTGCAAAGTTCTTCTAAGCTTAAGTGTTGGTAAGGGCCATCTAAGTTCCGACCAGAAGTTGAGTGGTAAACCACTTTAGCCTCAAACGCTTCGGCAATAGTGGCTACTTTTTTCCCAATACCACCAAGCCCAATAATGCCCCAGGTTTTACCGGCTAGTTCTGAGTAAGGACGTTCAAAAGTCGTCAACATATGGTGGTCTGCATATTTTGTTTTTACAAACCTATCATTCCATGCAATGTTTCTCATTAGGCCAAATAGCAACGTGAAAGTCTGTTCTACTACACTATTAGTGCTGTATCCGGCGACATTAGCCACCGCAATATTACGTTGCTTACAAAATTCTAAATCAACCCCATCGGTGCCGGTAAAAGTTATGGCGACTAGTTTTAAGTTTTTAGCCGTGCTTAGGTTTTGGGGGGTAAGCTTTATTTTATTAGTAATAATTATATCTACATCGGCAATACGCTCTTGCACTTGTTCTGGAGTGGTGTTCTCGTAAAAATCTACTGAGCCGAGAGTTTTAAATATGCTAAAATCTATACTAGGCCCCATCATTTGTGTGTCGAGAAATGCGATTTTCATAATATTATGGTTATTAATGCTTCTTTTAGAATTGGTGTAATTTATTTTTAAAATCTATAATTTTTTCCTCTTTTATTTCAAGGCCTTCTTGTTTTAAGCGTTCAATTTTATCCGCCACGTTATCGGCGTATCCACCGATGGCTCCATTGGTATTTACGACTCGGTGACAGGGGACTAAGTGCCGTGGATAAGGGTTTCTGTTCATGGCAGTACCTACCGCTCGATAGGCTTTGGTTCCAAGAGCTTCGGCTAAATCTTTGTAGGTGGTTACTTTTCCTTTAGGCACGGTTCTCAATAGTTTATAACACCGTTCCTTAAAGTTTAGTTCGACCATAAAAAATTATTTTTTCTCATTGTACAAATGTATGTCACGTTGAGGGAATGGAATAGAAATACCTGCTTTATCGAATGCTTTTTTTACTTTCTCATTCATAATAAAAGGCAATGTCCAAGAATCATCTGGCTTGGTCCACGCTCGTATGAGCATATCAACAGAACTATCACCCAAGTTTCCTATAAAAATTTGTGTGGCAGGAATGTCCAAAATAACCGTTTCATCATCGACTAATTTTTGTAGAATTTTTCGAGTTTTATCAATGTCATCGTTATAACCAATCCCAAAAGTCATATCGACTCGAACTTTTTTCTTTGCGGTCCAGTTAACCACACTGTCGTTTGAAAGTTTTCCGTTCGGTAAAATAATGCGTTTACGCTGACCGGTTTTTAAAATGGTATTAAAAATTTGAATGGACTCAACAGTACCGCCATGGCCTTGAGCTTCGATGTAGTCCCCAATTTTAAATGGCTTGAAAACTAGAATTAAAACGCCACCAGCAAAGTTACTTAAGCTGCCTTGCAAGGCCAAACCAACCGCTAAACCTGCCGCCCCGAGTAGAGCTGCTAGGGAGGTGGTTTGCACTCCCAACATAGCGGCTACAGTTACAATTAAAATTATTTTAAGTCCAACACTCGCTAAACTTAAAATAAAACCCTCCAAGGCTTCATCGAAATTCGTTTTATCAAAAATTCGACTTAAACCGCGAATAAGCATTTTTATGATAATCCAGCCAATGATTAGCACCGCTAAGGCAGAAGCTAGTTTCGGTGTAAACTCTAACCCCATGGTTAAAATCTTATTAGAGATTATTTGTAGTGTTTCTGGCGAGAAGTTCATAAAATAAAAAGTTATATTTCAATTTAAGGTCTATTTTAAAAAACCTAATTTAATTAAATTTTCTGCGTCTTTGCGACTTACGCCTCGGGCTTGAAAATAAAGAACTTTTTCAGGGTCTACCGGTGCAATACTCGCTCCGTGTCCAGCCGATTTCACTTGATCCGTTTCCACTCTTAACACGGGCAATGAGCGTCCTTTGGCTTGATCAAATAAAATTATTTTTTCGGTAATATTTGCGTCGGCTTGGCTAGACTCGCTGGTAAGCGTTCCATTTCCATCAAACCCTAAAAAGCTTTGATCTTCGGCAGTCCCTCGTAAGTCAATAGAGCCCACTTGGTTAGAACCTTTAAAAAGTTGTTTTACCTGCCAATTTTTATGATCACTTCCACTCGACTGTGCCCGTCCTTTTACATGGCACTTGGCGTTTTCGGCCAGTAATTCAATCGTTAATTTAAAATCACGACTTCCAGTCGAGAAATCCTCAATCTCTATTTCAAGTACTTCGTCGTTTTGTACTTGTATTGTTTTCTCGCCGCTAGGATCTGTAAATCTCATCCGCTTAAATATACCAAGTTCTAATTTATTAACAACGCCGTCTGTGATTAATTTAAATCAATGGGGCTCGATACAAACGTTGATCAATTCGTTTTTCTTGATCTATTAAAAATTGGGAATAGCTGAAAAATTTATGATTTTGGAATTCTTTCTGCCCCACTCGGAAAGCTAAATAACTTACCGGAATAGCCAGGAATCCGATCCAATAAAAAGGCATTCCCACGGCTTGAAAGAAAAAGGGGATAATAGTGGCAAACATGAACATGGCGCCCGCGCTAATATTCCATAGCCAGTTAGTTTTGTAAACGGCCCGATTGGGTAAATCAACGCCGGTTAAATAAACAAACAACGCCGTGTTGTAAGATAAACGTTTAAATTGATTAGGGCCTGAAGTTTCAAAGGGATAGCCACTTCTATCATCACGAAGAATAAATGTTTTATCTGGATCTTTAAAATGGACAATGACTCGTTCGGGGTAGTCGAGAATAATTCGGTAAGCGTCGGTTAAGTCCCAAGCGTTTTCTCCAATATGAAGCGAGTGTGATTGTGGAAAAATGTAATCAAGTTCGTCACTATTTTTGGCAGGGGGATGATTAGCTTCACGGTTATCATCGTGTAACCAAACTCCAAGGCTTATCACCGATGCCACAAATAGTAGGGTCAAAAAGCCAAGTAATAGGGGCTCAATATCGAGTCCGAACGGTTTAAGTGTGTGCCAACCTAATTTGTAAGTTATATCCGATAAGGTCGTAATGCCCGTAAGACAGACCGTCGTAATTAAAATAAAGAGTCCAATTTGCTGTGACCAACTCGCATTAAGCGCGTTAGTGGTTTCAACCCGAACACAAACGGGCAAATTTTTAGAAAGAAGATCTTGAAAACTGTGCATTTTTTAAATTTATTTTAGAACTCAAAAGAGAGTTTAAGATTGCTTATTAATCCACCACTTTTTAATAGGGGATAGGGTACTAGTAGAAAGCAAAAAGCCCCCCGCAGGAACTAAGGCAGAAAAATAAGGGGCTGGAACGGCTATCATCCATAAAAATATTAAAGCCGAAACGTAAGTAGTAGCTGCAATAACTATTTTGCGAGTCCAGCATGTTTCCCACGCTTTATCTAATTCTTTAATTTTATTTCGAGTGGCGATTTGCTCAAGGGTTTCTTTCATTGTTTTCTATGTTTGTCAAAAAAGTCCGTTCGTGATCTTCTCTTCTATTCTAGCCCCAAGGGGAATTTAAATGAATTATTTTATTTAATAAAACCTAACCCACACTTCCTTCCATCTCCAACTCAATCAATCTATTAAGCTCGCCGGCATATTCAAGCGGAAGGGTTTTAACAATCTCATCTAAGAAGCCGTTAACAATCATCCCTTTAGCGGTTTCTTCATCGATACCACGAGATTCAAAATAAAGTAACACTTCATCTGAAATTTTACCGGCACTAGCTTCATGGTTTATTTGGGCGGTGTCATTCTCACATTTAATAAGCGGAATAGTGTCTGAAACCGAACCTAAATTGTCCAACATTAAGGCGTCACACTCCACGGCCACCATGGCGCGATCCGCACTGGCTTTAATATCTAATACGCCACGGTAAGTAGAAATACCGCCACCTTTACTTAAGCTTTTAGAAATCACTGTTGCCCGGCAATCTTTACCAATAATGGTAATTTTAGCACCGGTGTCTTGGTTTTGGTTTGCATTAGCAAAAGCGACTCCCAAGTGATCCGCCCGAGCATTGTCACCCACTAAAATTGAAGCTGGGTAAAGCATGGTGGTACCAGAACCTAAGTTACCTCCAATCCATTCCATTCGAGCGTTATCCTTAACAATTGCTCGTTTAGTATTAAGATTGTAAGTGTCTTGGCTCCAGTTCTCAACCGAGCTATATCTCGCTCTAGCCCCTTTGGCGACAAATACTTCTACGCCACCGGCATGCAGTGAGTTTTCTCCGAATTTTGGAGCGCTACAACCTTCAATGTACTCAACTGAAGCATTTTCTTCGACCACAATTAGGGTGTGTTCAAACTGGCCGCCATTTTTAGCATTCATTCGAAAATAAGCTTGGAGTGGTTGGGTAATAGTAACGCCTTTTGGTACATATAAAAACGTGCCACCAGAAAAAATGGCATAATGTAGGGCGGAAAACTTATGATCATTAATAGGAATACACTTGGTAAAATATTTTTTTACTAAGTCAGGATGTTTTTGAATTGCTACATCAAAGTCTTCAAAAATCACACCTTGGCACGTCCATTCATGTTTTAGATTGTGATAGACGGTTTCACTATCATATTGCGCGCCAACTCCGGCTAAAACAGCGCGTTCCGCTTCAGGGATTTTGAGTCGTTCAAACGTTCGTTTAATTTCATCGGGGACATCGTCCCATGATTTTTGGTTTTTGTTGCCATCGGCCGAAGTGAAGAATCGAATATGGTCTAAATCTAAACCACTTAAGTCTGGGCCCCAAGAGGGTAAAGGTCTTGCTTGAAACTCGGCAAAGGCTTTTAGACGAATATCTAGCACCCAATCAGGCTCGTTTTTTTCGTCAGAGATTTGACGAATAAGTTTTTCGCTTAAACCTTTTTCATAGTTATCTATGTAACTTTGGTCATCAGCACGATCTAAATCGTCACGAGTAATCTCATCAAAAGCCACAGCAGAATCGCTCATAGTTTTATAAGGTGTTAGGCAATAAATTGTTTACGAAGCGTAGGTGAATATTTTTTTCTTTATTAATTTGGATAATAAACTCTCGGGTAACAG
>CAMZKS010000015.1 GCA_947311285.1 uncultured bacterium
CAGGCTAAAATGGTTGATCTTAACGCCAACGATATTGAAGCCGGTGCTTGGATTATGTACGGATCAGCTCAACAAATGGGCTTGGAAATAACGGGAGCCCCAGCCAAAAAAGTAAAAGTTGCCTAAGCCGTTTTATAATTAACGTCCACAAATCTGTGGGAGTCTCGCTCTGCGGGACGCCATTTACCACTAACCCTTATAAAAATGAACAAGTCTAAACACTTGAGAGCCGCTTACGAAGCCATTGGAGCTGAAACAACTTACGCCCCACTTGAGGCGTTAAAACTTATGCTTAAACACAGCAAGGTTAAATTTGATGCAACGGCAGAAATTCACTTCACGCTTGGGATTGATCCTCGTCACGCTGACCAACAAGTTCGTTCTACTATCTCGCTTCCAAATGGAACGGGTAAAACTGTACGTGTAGTAGCGGTTTGTAGTGATGATAAAATCAAAGCGGGCAAAGCCGCCGGAGCCACTGAAGCCGGTGGAGAAGAACTGGTTGAAAAAATGTCTAAAGGATGGACTGATTTCGACGCCCTAGTGGCAACGCCAGATATGATGCGAATCTTAGCCAAAGCCGCACGAACGCTTGGGCCAAAAGGTTTAATGCCAAATCCTAAAACAGGAACGGTTACACCAGAGATTGAAAAAGTAATTAAAGAACTAGTGGGTGGTCGAATCGAATTTAGAAATGACAAACACGGTATTGTTCACACGATATTTGGTAAACTTTCATTCGGTGAAGATAAACTAATCACGAATCTTGAAGCTATCATTAAAGCGTTGCAAGATGCTAAACCTTCTGGACAAAAAGGTATCTACATTAAAAAACTTACCATTAATTCTACAATGGGACCTGGTATTAAAATCAATCTTAATACAGATGAAGACGCATAAGTTTATAAACTAAGTGATAAAAACTAAAAAAGCCCCGCAGTGCGGGGCTTTTTGTTTGTTCTTTAGATCCCCGCTTTCGCGAGGACAAGTTCCACTATTCACTCATACTTCGTGAAGTGTCACTTACTTTTTATCATCTTCATCTGCGTCTGTTTCAACAATTTCTGGTTCACCTTTCGCGTCAGCGTCTTGCTCCCCTTTTGCCGCTTCCGCGTCGTGTCCGGCTTCATGCATTTTACGCCCCAACTCTGTCATTGTTTCTGATAGAGCGTCTGCCGCTGCTTTCAGAGTGTCCACATCAGAGTCGTCCGCTTTTTCTAACACTTCTTTAGCCTCCGGTAGGGCTTCTTCTGTATTTTTAATAACTTCTTCAAGTTCTGACTTATCTAAATCCTTGGCTTCTTTAACTGTTTTTTCAGCTTGATAAACCATTGAATCTAAATGATTTTTGGCTTCCGCGAAGGCTTTACGCTCTTTATCTTTTTCCGCATTCGCTTCTCCGTCTTGCTGCATTTTTTCAATTTCTTCATCGGTCATACCTGATGAACCTTCAATTTTAATTGATTGTTCTTTACCGGTAGATTTATCACAAGCTTTAACTGAAAGCATTCCATTGGCATCAATATCAAAAGTTACTTCGATTTGAGGTACGCCTCGTGGCGCTGGTGGAATATCACTTAATACAAACTTACCAAGTGATTTATTATCACCGGCCATTTCACGTTCTCCTTGTAGTACATGAATTTCTACTGAGGGCTGATTATCAGCTGCTGTAGAATAAACTTGTGATTTAGAGGCTGGGATCGTAGTATTTCGATCAATCATAGCTGTTCGAACCCCTCCGGCTGTTTCAATCCCAAGCGTTAGAGGCGTTACATCTAACAAAAGGACATCTTGCACGTCTCCTTGTAGAACTCCTCCTTGAACGGCAGCCCCTAGAGCCACTACTTCATCTGGATTTTGTGATTCATTTGGTTTTTTACCAAAAAAATCTTCTACGGCTTTTTTAACCGCTGGCATTCTCGTCATGCCTCCTACTAAAATTATTTCATCAATTTCTGAAAGTTTTAGTCCAGAATCTTTAAGGGCTTTCTTACAAGGTTCAATTGATCGTTTAATATGATCGGCTACTAAGCTTTCAAACTTTGAACGTGTAATTTTAACCCCCAAATGAAGTGGCCCAGCCTCACTCATGGTGATGTACATTTCATTGATTTCACTTTCAGTAGCCGAAGAAAGTTCTTTTTTTACTTCCTCCGCCTTAGCTTTAACCCGTTGCATCGCTACTGGATCTTTTGATAAATCAACTCCATGTTCTTTTTTAAATTCACCAAGAATATATTGAATAAGCGCCGAATCAAAATCATCTCCCCCTAAGTGTGTGTCACCATTCGTCGCTAACACTTCAAAGGTTCCATCTGAAATTTCAAGAATCGAAACATCAAACGTTCCGCCTCCCAAATCGTAAACCACAATTTTTTCTTCTTTACCTTTTTTATCAATTCCATAAGCCAAAGCGGCAGCTGTAGGCTCGTTGATAATTCGTTCAACTTCTAAACCGGCAATTTTACCGGCATCTTTAGTGGCTTTACGTTGATCGTCATTGAAGTAAGCCGGCACCGTAATTACCGCCTTTGTTACTGGCCCGCCTAAATAAGCTTCTGCATCCGCTTTTAGTTTCGCTAAAACTTTAGCCGAGATTTCCGCCGGACGAACATCCTTGCCTTCATAACTGATCATTACCGCGTTATTTTTTCCTTTAGAAAAACCAAACGGCATTTCCTCCATTTCTGTTTTTACTTCGTTAAAATTTCGGCCAATAAAACGCTTAGCCGAAAAAATTGTATTTTTCGCATTCGTAATCGCTTGTCGTTTTGCGGTTACCCCTACTAATGTTTGTCCATCCTTTGCCGCCACAATTGAGGGCGTAGTACGGTTTCCTTCTGTATTGGGGATAACAACCGCCTTCCCTCCTTCCATTACGGCTACACAAGAATTTGTAGTTCCGAGATCGATTCCAATAATTTTTGTCATAGTATTTTTAAGTTAATTTCAAAAAATAGCAGTCATATTATAAGACTGCCAATTACTTCTGTCAAAACAATTTTAGCAGTCTTTATGTGTGAGTGCTAAGACATTTTTTGACTAATGAACCATTAAATGTATAAATTAAAACTACCAATGAACATTATAGAAGAATTCCAACACAATTGTTATGATTATTTACATGATCCATCTCACCGGATGGCAAAAGTTATAAATGGATTACTCGCTTTTTTAGTCGTTTTATCCATTACGGTCATTCCACTTCATTTTTTAGGTGAAGGATTTGGAAACCTACAATCCAACTTACTGCTATTTGATAAAGTCGTCGTAACCGTTTTTACCCTTGAATACTTCTTAAGGCTCTGGTCGGCCCCAGACCCTGCACGCTACGCTTTTTCTTGGTGGGGACTGATTGATTTAGTGGCCATTGCGCCTTTTTATTTAGGAGAAATGGGCATAATTGAGCACCCAGAGGTCTTTATGTTTTTACGGATTTTACGTTTGTTTAAGCTTGGTCAAATTTTTGAAACCGAACGCACCACTATTCGACGACGGGCACAGGATCAACACGGGGCGTTTAAAGCTTTTCCTAATGAACATATTCTTCATGTAGCTCAAAAGCATTGGGTCGCCTTTATTGGTAATCTTACTTTTTGTCTCTTTATGATGAGTGCGGCCTTACTTTCTCTCGTTTTTTTAATTCCCATTAGTTTTATACTTGGTTTAGTGGTTGGGAGTATGCTATTAGTTTTAGCGGCTGTTATGTTTACCAAACTATGGCTCGATTTTAATTACGATCTTATTTATATCACTGATAAACGACTTATTTGGCAAGAACGAGAACTGTTTGGTTCCATTAACAATGAGGTTAGCTATGCGGCTATCAGCAATGTTAAACCGAATGATGCAAGCTTTTGGCACTGGCTCTTTGGATATGGAGACATCGAAATTGAAACCGCCGCAGAAAACGGCCACATGACTTTTAAAAATGCTCGGCAACCACGAGTTGCCGTACAATTTATTTCAGAGATTCGCATGGAAACCCCAGGATCAGTACGAAACCAAGGCTAAGCCGCTAGTTTTTCTTCCTCTGGTGTTAAAACATCCGCGGTTTGTCCTGCATCCAACCCACCATCAACTGTTGGTGCTCTATTTTCATTTGCGGCTACTGCGCCTTCTTCTTGAGCTTCTTCAGCCGCATCTTCTCGGTAATCGGCATAAGCGTCTCTGGCTACCCCCTCCACCTCACGCCCAACAATACGAAGCAACCGACGTTGTTGGCGTGTAAATTCCGTAGCTAAGTGTTTTTCTGCTTGATTAAGGGCGTAATTTTCAATTACATGGTCAATACCCTCACGAAACACCCAATCCATAGTATAAGATAGTCCGGTATAAGCCGCCGCACCCGTTAAAAATCTCCCAGCGCCTCGTACACTTAAAGCCTTGCGGGCCGCTGAAGGCATCCCTCCGAGTAAAGCCCGTGCTTGTTGAGTCGCTGTAACACGAGCCCCTGTTTCAAGTAGTTCTTTAGCCGAACGTCTAACACCAGAACGAGCGAGTGCGGCC
>CAMZKS010000016.1 GCA_947311285.1 uncultured bacterium
AAAAAAACACCCAAACTAAACTACAAATTGCTAAAAGAATTATCAGAAGCGACGGGCGCGCCAGGTTTTGAACATAACATTAGAGCGATTGTTAAACGTGAGATTGCAGATTATGTGGATTCCATTGAGGTTGATAACATGGGGAATTTGATTGCCCTCAAAAAAGGAACGGCGAAAAAAAATAAGTTAAAACTTATGGCGGCGGCGCATATGGACGAAATTGGTTTCATGGTACAACATATTGATGATAAGGGGTTTATTCGGTTTTGCCCACTAGGGGGTTTTGATCCTAAAACACTAAGCTCTCAGCGAGTTACGATTCATGGTAAAAAAGATGTAATAGGAGTTATGGGCGGTAAAGCCGCACATTTAATGAGTGATGCAGAGAAAAAACAAACCCCTCAGGTAAAAGATTATTTTATTGATACTGGTTTGGACAAAAAAGAGCTGGATAAGCTGGTAGCGGTTGGCGACAGTATTACCCGTAAACGAGACTTCATCCAAATGGGAAATTGTGTGAATGGTAAATCACTTGATAACCGAATGTTAGTATTTGTATTGATTGAAACGATTAAGACGCTGAAAAAAATACCACATGATTTTTACGCGGTATTTACTGTTCAAGAAGAGGTTGGTATTAGGGGCGCGAAAGTGGCTGTTCATGCGATTCAACCAGATATTGGTATTTGTTTAGATGTAACGATTGCGAACGACACGCCGGGCGCCGCGTCACATGAGTATATCAACACTCTTGGGGCCGGAACTTCAATTGATATGATGAATGGCACGGTGATTGCAGATAGACGAATTATTAAATATTTGGCGGGTTTAGCTACGAAGAAGAAAGTCCCTTTCAACATGACGTTATGGCAGCCGGAGGTACCGACGGCTGGGCGATGCAAATGATGACGGAAAAGGGTTGTATTACGGGCGGTATTTCAGTGCCACTTCGAAACATGCATCAAGAAGTAGAGATGTGTCATAACACAGATATTAAAGCGACTTTAGACTTATTGAAGTTGGCGGTTGAAAATTTAGATAAAGGTGACTGGAAGAACGTTTAGTTTCTTAATTGAGTTCGAACCAAGTTCGAACTTGGTTTGAACTTGAAGGTATTTAAAAGCAGAGTTTTGCAGCCCGGACTTTAAGACTGAATTACTGTGTGGAGTTCGAACTGAATAAAGCGGATAGATAAAACAAACCTCACTTTACCTCCTCAGGAAATTATTTAATATGCTTTCGTGAAATCAATTCCCTCTTTGGCTGTCATCGCTTTCCCTGGTAATAATAGCGAGACTGAGACGGCTCGTGCGGCTCAGAATAACGGGTTTGAGGCCGAGATAATTCGTTGGAATGAAGTCGATAAAATCGGCTCGTATGATGCTTATATTTTGCCGGGCGGTTTTTCGTTTGAAGATCGAGGCCGAGCGGGTGCGATTGCGGCTCGTGAGCCTATTTTTAAAGCCCTTCGGGCAGAAGGTGCACGCGGGAAGGTCATTTTAGGTATTTGTAACGGAGCGCAAATGATGGTTGAGTCAGGCTTAATTCCCGTTGGCTCGGACCCACTGCCATTTGCCTTGGCAGATAATGTTCGACGCGATACTTCGGATCACGTTTTAGGAACAGGATACTATAATGCTTGGTGCGCTATTAAGCCTGAGCGAACCGATACCGCCTTTTCAGGCAACACCGATGCCGTGTTAACAGTGCCCGTTGCTCATGGTGAAGGTCGTTTTACGACTCGTTCAGATAGGGCACAAACGGCGCTTGAATCCGGTTCTCACGTAGCGTTTCGTTATAGTGATGAGAACGGAGAAACGGCAACGAGTTATCCGGCCAATCCGAATGGAGCTACTGCGGCGGTAGCGATGATTGTAAATATTGAAGGAACTGTTGGGGCTATTATGCCGCACCCCGAACGATACCCACTAGAGTGCGATGGCGATCAAATTTTTAAAGCGATGCATGCTTGGATTATTGAAGGGAAATCCCCAAGCACGGTGGTAATCGGTGATTTATCAAGCCAGAGCTTGCCAGAGATTAAACCTTTTAAAACCGATTCAAGTGCCGTAGCACTTGAGAAAACCCTAATTATTACGGATAATGAAGGTTTCTCAGTGAGTCAGGCCGCTCGTGATTTAATGGGTAAAGATTTCGATTTAGAAAAAAGCTTTGTTTATGTGTTTGCGGGTGCGTCTGAAGCCGAGCTTGCAAGCACAGGTTTAGTGGCAAATCCAAATAAAGAAACGTTAGTGGTCTTTGAGCCGAAGCCTCAACAAATTTTAGTAGAACTATTTGAAGATGACCCAGCCTTGCATTTAGCCGATCAATTAACCGAACAACTCGGTAAAACGGTGACGGTTCGTCGCTTGAAAGCCTGGAATTTTTCAGATGCCATTGGAACGCCAGAAATTGAGTCAATTCTTAAAAATGGTCTCATTTGTAATCCTAATTCAGGAAGTGTCTTTATGGCCTACCCTGATTTCAACGCTTAATTTTTAACTTATTTATTTATGAAAACTGCCTTACTTTCTGTGTCCGATAAAACTGGAATTGTTGAATTTGCCCAAGGGTTAGCGCGAAACGGTTTTAGAATTTTATCAACTGGAGGGACCTTTAGAGCGTTAAAAGAAGCGGGCGTTAGTAGTTTGATGGAAGTAGCTGATTTTACAGGCTTTCCAGAAGGACTTGAAGGACGAATTAAAACACTCACTCCAGAAATTTTTGGTGGGATTTTAAATTTAAGAAATAACGCCGAACACCAAGCGTTCTGTACCGAGAATAAAATTGAGAACATCGACGTAGTATGTGTGAATTTGTACCCGTTTAAAGCGACGTACGAAGACGCGACTAAAACGTTTGAAGATAAAGTAGAGAATATTGATATCGGTGGCCCGTCTATGATTCGAGCGGCCGCAAAAAATTATGAGTTTTGTGCGCCCGTGGTAGATCCATCAGATTACCCGAAACTAATTGCTGAACTTGAGGGGGGAGGTATTTCACTGACAACACGAAAAGATCTAGCGACGAAAGTGTTTGAAATGACAGCACATTACGACTTACTCATTGCTAAGTTTTGGGCAGAAACAACGAAGGATAGCGAAGAGCAAGGGCAACTCCGTTACGGAGAAAATCCGCATCAACAAGCCGCGACTTTGGTGGACCCATTTGCTAACGGTCCCTTGTTAGTGGGCGCTAAGCAGTTAAATGGGAAACCGTTGAGCTATAACAACTTCGGAGATAGCTCTGGAGCCTTAGAATTGGCGCTTAGCTTTGCTGGGGAGCATGATCCGGCGTTTGCTGCTATTATTAAACACGCCACGCCTTGTGGTGCTGCTATTGGCGAAAATATCGCTCAAGCTTTCAAAAAGGCCTACGAGGCGGATCCTCTATCCGCTTTTGGTGGAGTTATTGCTTTAAACCGAACGTGTGACAAAGCAACGGCCGAGCAAATTGTAACTTTCTTTAACGAGATCGTAATGGCGCCAGCCTTTGACGCGGATGCTTTAGAGATTTTAAAAACGAAAAAGAACTTACGAGTATTAGAAATTCCAAACTTCACGGCCGGTCAAGCCCGCGACATAGTGCTTAAACGAGTACGAGGCGGAACGTTGGCTCAAGAGGGTGATATCCAACTACCAGACTTTGCAAATTTAGAAGTCCCAACGGATACAAAGCCAACGGAGAACCAGATGCAAGATATGATTGCGGCATGGAAAATGGTGAAAATTGTTAAATCAAACGCCATTGTTGTAGTGAAAGACGGGGTGATGATTGGTAAAGGCGGCGGACAAACGTCTCGAGTCGAAGCGATGGAAATTGCTCTCGCTCATGCAGGAGAAGAGGCCAAAGGTGCGGTAATCGCTAGTGATGCCTTTTTCCCTTTCCCCGATAGTGTGGAAGCGGCCGGAGTTGCGGGTATTAGTGCGATTATTCAACCGGGCGGATCGAAAGGTGATGCCGATGTTTTCGCGCAATGCGATAAAATGGGAGTCGCTACGGTGCTGACTAAAATGCGAGCGTTTTTGCACTAGAAATGAGTTTTTAGATTACACATAGATCCATCAAAGAGACCGGCCTTAAAGTTAAAATACATTAGTAAAGACCGGTCTCTGTTAAGTAAAGAAGATTAATATTCTAAAATAAGTATGATGTTTAACCGCGCTCGTTTTTGCTTTTTAAACGGGCAAAGCGCCCTCTAAATCAATCTCTGGCATTTTAATCACGAGCGGTGGTTCAACGCTTTCTTGTTTTCCTTGATATTCCACTTCGGCGACAGGGTAAAACTCAATGACATCCGTATCCATAAAGCTAACTTTAACCCGACGGTTTAAAATATCTAAGCCTCGAACTTGGGCCTTTTTACCGTCCACTATTACGCTTTGTTTAATGTGTGGTAAGTATTTGCGATTAGCTCTATACATATCAACTTCATGTAATAAACAACGTTTTAACTTCCCACTGACATCGTAAAGCTTGTCGTTACCTCTAATTACAATGCCTTGGTCACGTACGGCATCAAGGGAGATTTTTTTTTGTGTTAATTCGAACATCACAACATTCTGGCCGCCCACAACACCTAGGACCGCCCACAATATCGGCTCGGTCACGCGGGTCTAAGCGCTGTAAGTGAATTCGTCCTTTAATATTTGGAGTAATGGCTTTGAGCAAATTCCTAAAATCAATGGGTTGCTCAGAGGTAAACCAGCAGGCGATGGTTTTTTCTTCCCAGCCAATTTGTACGTGAAAAAAAAACATTTTTAATTTTAATTCATCGGCCGCGGCTTGGATTTGCAAAAGCACGTCTTGGCTTTTTTCTTGAAGCGCTTCGTAGTCAGTAATTTCATCTTTATTAAGCGTTTTCAGAAAGGTTAAATCTTCATCCACTCGAGCTCCAGGCAGGGTTCTGGGCATTCCAATGATTTCAGCCACGACTCTCTCGCGGGCGCCTTTTAATAAAATTGGTTGTTTAAAGGTAAGCGTCGTATTATCTGGAACTTTTAAAGTAACAGTTTTATAACGCAGTAAATCACGGGCTTGAAAAATTTCCATATACTTTAAATTTAGTGGTTTTGTAGGGTAATAGCAAGATGCTCTAGTACCAGTCGTCGGTTTACATTACGCTTAATATCAGTATAAGCCGTAAACAGTTGTGGCACCAAGCCTAAGTATCTTTGGTTACAGCGGGCCAAGCGCAGTAAATCATTCATAAAATGCAACGTCGCCTTAGGATTTTCTTTTTGTTGTTTATCTAGGTCATCGGCAATCCGAAACTGGGTAATTAAATCTGTAGTACCTAGGAAGGTCTCTGCATCAGTCGTATCATAGGATTCGTGGTGAGCACCGTTAATATTTAGCACGGTGGCGCGAGATAAAATAGTAGTTGGTAGTTGATAATGGTTTTGGGTGGTAATAATAAACTGTGCTCGGGCTGGCGGTTCTTCTAAAACCTTCAGCCAAGCCTGCATGGCATCGCGAGAGGTACGTTCAATGTTTTCGAGAACCAAGACTCTTTGGGAAGAAACGGGTGTTTGGTATAACCATTTAATTAAACCACGGACCGTCATCTCGTGTGGATTTTGCGAATCTCCAATTTTAAGGGATTGTTGATCATCACGGCAGACTTTTACATCTTGATTCAAGCCAGCACTTAGCATTTTTAAATCTTCATTTAACAGCTGTGAAGTAATAGATAATCCAACTTCAACTAAGTCTCCGCTACCCGAAAGTAATAATCTTTGGGGTAGTTTTTGTTGGACGAGCCAGTGTTCAAGCTTAGGAGTAAACATTCGCAGAACAGTGTAAGCTTATTAAAAAACTTGTGAAGCGTGGTTTTCGTAAGCTTGATTCAAGGGGTTTTGCTTCGCAACACAGAACTTGACATCGCTGCTTAATTAACTAGATTCGCTCGGTAATTTTGAATAAATTTATACTATGTTAGGAAAAAGACGTTGGCGTAAACGAATGCGAACTCACGGGTTTCGTGCACGAATGGAGACTAAAACTGGACGAAGAGTTATTGCTCGTCGTCGAGCCAAAGGTCGAAAATCACTTTCAGTTGCTCCGAAAGAAAATTCTTGGAAGTAAATGATTTCTAAGGCGCACCGATTTACACGGCGCGATTTCAATTTCCTCCGACCTAAAATGAAAAAATTTAGGGCGGGGGATTTTTTGTTTTTTTACTGTCGATTGCAGCGTGCTTCTAAGTTAGCGGCGGTTATTAGTAAAAAGGTCGATAAAAAAGCCGTTGCCAGAAATACTTGGCGCCGCGGGGTGTATCATTTAGTTGGACGAGAGTTGATAGAGAGCCAATCCCCGCTTGCGCTCGTTTGTCTTTACAAAGGAGCGGCTATACCCGAAAATACGCATGATTTAATAACGGCGTGGAGTGATTTTAAAGCTTACGCGATTAAAAAAGAAATTCTTAAATACGACTCATGAAAAATAATGTTACTAGTTTTCTTAAAAGCCTCTTGCTTTGGTTCTGCGTCTTTTATTTGGGCTTCTCAGCCTATCAATGGTGGTTTGCCCCTGAGGCAGAGATTCCGGAAACTGCTGGACAGTTAAGCATAGAGCTGGTTGATAAAACACCCGTTGTGGGACAGTTAGTTCAATTCCGTTTTAAGAACGAAACAGACAAGACTTGGCGCTGGGAGCACTTTTGTGAAAATAATACGTCGCTTGAATTATTGGCGCTAGTGTCCAGTAAAGAAGTTTCAGTTAATAAACCTGATTGTGGGAACTTTACACCATTAGCCTTGAGCATTCCGGCCCAAAACACGGTGATTTACACGCTACCAGAGTTTAATACGGAGCTTTTTCAAACGCCAAGTAATTACCGAATGGTTTGGGAAATGACGAATGGAGAAGAAGTGCAAACCTTAACGACTGCGGAATTTACCGTAAGAGAGGCTGGTTGGATTCGTAAAGGATTTAGATTCCTAATCACACAGCCACTCTTTAATGGACTGGTATTCTTTATTGAAATGTTGCCAACACATTCGCTTGGTTGGGCGATTATATTGCTCACACTCATTGTTCGAATGTTATTGTTCTACCCGAATCAAAAAGCGATGCGATCGCAACGTAAACTGCAAAAACTACAAACACACATCAAAGCCCTTCGTAAAAAACATAAAGATAATCAACAGGTTTTAGCCATGGAAACAATGGCTTTGTATAAAAAGCATAAAATAAACCCGATGAGTTCGTGTTTGCCAATGCTTCTGCAGATGCCGTTTCTAATTGGGATTTACTCTGTGGTTAAAGATGGACTGTCTCCACATTTAAATCATTTGTTATATCCTTTTCATGCAAATGTAGATTTGAGCATTGTTGATGCTAACTTCATGGGCTTGAATTTGGGTATCCCTAATGTTTGGGTGTTGCCGGTACTGGTGGCGGTGGCTCAATTTATGGCAATTAAGCTGTCGTTAGCGGAGGCGAAAAAGCAGCAACCGGCTGAAACCAAGAAGAAGAAAAATAATAAAAAAGAGCAAGAGCCTGATATGGGAGAACAAATGGAGCAAATGCAAAAAATGATGTTGTGGATGCTACCACTAATGATTGGTTTCTTTACCTCCACGTTTCCGGCAGCGGTTGGGATTTACTGGTTAACTTCTACGCTGTTTGGTATTGGGCAGCAAAGGCTGGTTAACTATCAGCTTGATAAGCCGCAGGTGCGACGGAAGGATTAATCCACTTAACGTAAAATTAAATTTTAAGCACAAAAAAACCGCCTGATTCAGGCGGTTTTTTTCTTAAAACTTAGTTGCTGTGATTAGTAACCAAGAATTGATCGAAGTCGTAGTGCTTTGTTTCGAGCTCGAGCCTGACGTTCATCTTCTCGACTTAGGTCTTCTCCTGGAGCCGCGAATTGTTCTCGTTGAGTTTCTCCTAGGTACTCTTCAAGTTCAACGTATCCGTTGGTATTGTTTTCATCAATACCTTGATTTGCCCAAAAGCTTGAAGGAATGAATTGGTAATTATCCCGTAGGTAGTTGTCGTTTTCTGTGCCAGAAACCGCTCGGGCTTGAATAGCGCTTAGAGGGTTTTCCGTGCTTCCCAAATCAGTAGTTACAGGCATTGGGGCCGTAATGGTTGCTGGCGCAGCCGCTTGAGTGCTTGGAAGGGTCATATTACCGTATCCTCCAGCAAATGTTAATGTTGGAGCCACAAGTAGTGCGCTTAGGATGATTGTTTTTTTCATGATAGGAAGTGGATTATTAACGTATCAGTTAGATTGTTAGAAAATAAGGTCTTCTTGTCAAATGTTTTGCCCATGATAAAAGGGTTAAGACCTATTTTTTTGAATCACTATTAGATGACGTTCAAACCCAATAGATGTGACAACTTTTTAGATTATAAAATCAGCTAAGACTTCGTCGTTTGTTACATCTTTAAGTTTAAAGCTTTTTGCTTCCATTCTTTTAATTAAATTATTGAAGTTTTTAGCTTCAGTGGTCTCGACACCTATTAATATTGAAGCAAAACTTTTAGAAGATTTCTTAAGATATTCAAACCGAGCAATGTCGTCTTCTGGCCCCAGTAGTTCTAGAAATTCTTTTAAGGCCCCTGGACGCTGAGGAAGCTTTAATATAAAATACTTTTTAAGCCCCTCAAAACGCATGGATCGCTCTTTGACTTCGGGCAGTCTTTCAAAATCAAAATTTCCGCCAGAAGCGACACAAACAATAGTTTTCCCCTTCAAGGTTTGCGTCGGCAAGCTTTTAAGCGCATCTATCGCTAAGGCCCCAGCGGGTTCTAAAACAATGCCTTCTTGGTTTAAAAACTCAAGCAAGGTGCTACAAAGCCGATTCTCAGGAATTAACTCAATGGGTTCGGTAATATTTTCTTTTAATTTTTCAAAATTATGACTTCCAATTAAAGCTACGGCAGCGCCATCAACAAACGAGTCAATGTGCTCTATTTTTCGATGTGTCTGGCTTTCTAAGTTATCTTTTAGGCTTGGAGCGCCTTCGGGTTCACAACAAATTATTTTGGTTTTGGGTGACATCGTTTTGAAGTATTCCGAGACCCCAGCGGATAAGCCTCCGCCCCCAACGGGCATAATAAGAATGTCGATCGGTTTATCGATTTGTTCAAGAATCTCCGCCCCAACGGTGGCTTGCCCTTCAATAATTTGAGGGTGATCAAACGGAGGAACCATAACGCTACCTTTGGTGGTACAAAAGTCTTTAGCGGCCGTGTAGGCCTCATCAAAAATATCGCCAATGAGCTTAATGGTTATATATTCACCACCAAAAATGCGAGTTTTATTTATTTTTTGTTGTGGCGTGGTTACCGGCATGAACACCGTGCCCTTCACTTTAAAGTGAGCACAGGCATAAGCGAATCCTTGGGCATGGTTGCCAGCGCTCGCGCAGACAAAGTTTGCTGTTTGAGTTCGAACTTGGTTCGAACCAAGTTCGAACTCAGGTGATTGTAAAATTTTAGAAATTAAATTATAGGCACCGCGAATTTTATAACTTCGAACGGGGCTCTGGTCTTCGCGTTTTAAGTAAATATCGGCTTCGTACCTTTCCGAAAGCATTAAATTTTTTTGCAAAGGTGTGGCCAGAAATAATGTACGCAGTTTTTTTTGCACAGAGGTGACGGTTTGAGAGAAGTTCATGCAATAAGATTAAGAGTGTTTAGGTGAATTATTTCAGCGTTTTTAGGTAAATCTTCAAAGGCACCAAAACCGGTGTTTTTGTTTTGCATGATTTGTATAAAAGCCTCAACGGGAGATCCGTGAGTTACTAATAAAATGGCTTCATTTTCATGCTGTTGATCAAGTTCTAACAAGGTTTTTGCAAGACGTTCGTACATAGCATCGAACGTTTCACTCTCGCCAATAGCCGTGTGATTTAAATCGTTTTGTGGTGTATGGATAATCGACTCCGCAATTTCATAAGGTTGTTGATCAAGCTCTGAAGGAAGCTTGAATTCGTGTAATAAATACTCGATTGATAGTTCTAAGTCCTGAGCCTCAGCCATGATTTGAGCCGTTTCAATCGTGCGTCTAAAAGGAGAGGTGTAAATTGCATCAAATTTCGGAGCCACCTCCGAGGCTTTCGCAACTTGCTCGCGTCCCTCTTCGGTTAAGCCGTAAGGTGTTTGGGTTTCAATGCGGCATGACTCAATGCCTAAAACATTATTTATCGATTCTCCATGGCGCATAACATAAAAGTGGTTTTTGAGGATCATGGGGTTTTGGTTTAAAAGTCCGGACTCGTGAAGGTTATAAAACATCAAAAATTATTGTTTGCGGTAATGAATCTAAAAAAGTTTTAAAATCAGCCGTTTTTATTTTCCAAGTTTGGGTGTTTAAGTTGGGATGAAAGCCAATGTATTCATCTTTTAATAAATCTTCATCAAATAAGACTTCAATTTCAGCCGCTTGGGGAAAAATTAATCCAAAAGGTGAAACGGAACCAGGAATAGTATGAAGTTTTGCCTCTAGAGTCAGAGGAGAAACAAAACTGAGTCTCTTTTGCTTGAACGTAAGGGCTAAGCTTTTTAAATCAGCTTGTTTTCCACCGGCGATAACAACCAAAAAGAAGCGTCGTTTTTTTTCGTCCCGTAAAAATAGGCTTTTATTTTCAGGAATCCCCATTTTTGCGTAAGCGCCTAAAGTTTCTTCCACGGAGTGAAAGGCTTCATGGGTGATTACCTCAAAGTTTATTTTGAGGTTTTCAAGATGTTTTTTTATTAGAAATTGGGGCATCTAAACTTTTTTAAGCGTTAGTTTTATCACCGCTTCATCAATTTTTGTTTCGTGCTCTCCGTCACCACTGTTTAATGAGTTGGCTAAAACTTCACCTTTGATTTGGTCGCCAAAATCACGCACGGTTTCATTTAAATTGTCGCTGCTCGTTTCAAATACTACTTCAATACGATCACTGACTTCAAACCCAGAAGATTTTCTTAAATCTTGAATGGCTCGAATAATTTCACGCGCTTCCCCTTCACGTTCTAGTTCTGGGGTGAGTTCGGTGTCTAAAATAACAACTACGTTAGGAGTACTGTCGGCTTCACTACCTTCTTCGGTCAAAAAAGCGGTTTCATATTCACCGGCTTCGAGTACTTCATCACAAATATTAACCGTGCCATCAGGGTTTAACATAAAGTTACCACTTTTACCGGCGGCAATAAGTTGTTGTACTTTTGAGCCGAATTTTTTACCCACCTGGCGGGCATCGACTTTAATAATGGCGGTAGCGAGGCCCTTAACGGATTGCAGTATTTCTACTTTTTTAACATTGGCTTCACCGGCAATAATGGCTAGATCTTCGTTTGACAAAGCAACGGTATGCGTGCCAGAAACGGCTAATTGTAATTTTTGAAGTGGTTGTCGTAGTTTTACGTTGGCCCGAGCTCGGATACTAGCAGACAAACTTACCACTTCTCGCATAAGACCAATGTTTTGTGACAAGCTTTTATTTATTAGGCAGTCGCGCGCGTTTGGTATGTATTGCAGATGTACCGAGTTTTGTTCAGGAAACAGGCTCAAGCTATCGGTTAAATCTTTATGTAATTTTTCTGAAAAGAATGGCATTATTGGGGCCAGTATTCGAGCCAATGTTCGCAATACGTAATGAAGCGTTTCGTAGCCTGAAACTTTTTCTTCGCTCATGCCTGAAGCCCAAAATCGTTTTCGGGATCGACGTAAATACCAATTATTTAGATTATCAATAAAGGGAGCGATATCTCGCAGCGCTTCATCGATTTTATAGGCATCCATCTTGGTTCTATAATTTTTAAGTACTATTTGTAGCTCTGAAATAATCCATTTATCTAGTTCGGTGGTGGCGTTTGGCGGACAAATAAAGTCGGCGGTTTTTCCGGGAGCTACAACGTCGTAGGCAAGCACTTCCTCAAGCGTTTCAAAACCTTCGTAAAAAGCGCGACCGTAACGAATAGTACCTCCATGAGAGACGACAGCTACATTTTTTCCAGAGTGATTTTTAGCAATGTCAGCTATGAAATCGGCCATTCGTGCTTGCACTGAATCCAGCATTTCACCGGAAGTGTCTTTAAGTCGTTCTAATACTGGTCGATAGGCTTTGCCTTCAAGGTTTCCAAAGTCTATTTCTACAATTTTATCGTTTATTTCATAAGCACCTTCGCCAAATAAAATATCAGCTGTTTGTCGAGTTCGCACAAACGGAGAGGCGTAGATTTTATCAAATTTAGGTAGTTTTTGAGCCAAGACTTCACAATCTAACACGCCATTAGCCGTTAGCTTGTGTGGGTTCGTTATTTTACCAGAATAGATGCCCGCCACATTGTGTTCACCTTCGCCATGGCGGATAAAAGTTATATTTGTTGGTTTCCAGTTATCAATATTAGCGTAGGTGCTAAAAAATTGATAAGTCGAGCGCAGTGGCAAAATGATGGTTTTTAAAATCTCTGATACGCCTTGTTCGGTAAATCGAAAATTCTCAGCTCGGACGGCTGGACTTGAAAGTAAGTAGTAACGCATGCTATCGGCCCCATATTGATCGAAAATCAAATTTGGATCTGGGTAATTCTTTTTACTCTTAGACATTTTTTGGCCGTCTTCCGCCAAAATAATCCCGTTAGTAATAACGTTTTTATAAATATTTTTATCAAATAACGCACAACCTAAAACGTGGAGCGAATAAAACCAACCTCGCGTTTGATCTAACCCTTCGGCGATAAAGTCGGCGGAGGGGAAATCCAAGGTTCCATCTTTTAATTTTTGTTCCGTTTCTTCTTTGTTCTCAAACGGATAATGCGTGCTGCCGTAAGGCATAGATCCACTTTCAAACCAACAATCGAGCACTTCTTCAATCCGGACCATTTTGCTAGTACATTTCGCGCAATCCCACGTTAGTTCATCTACAAAGTGTTTATGTAGATCATCGACCTTGGCGTCCGCTTTAGTTTCTAGGTCAGAACGGCTGCCCATGACTTCAATATTGCCACAAGCTTCGTTTTCACAACGCCATACCGGGATTGGAGCTCCCCAATATCGGTTGCGAGAGATCGCCCAATCTGGCGCGCCTTCTAAGATTTTTCCAAATCGACCTTCTTTTAGATGTTCGGGTAACCAATTAATATCTTTATTGGTGGCAATCATGCGTTCTTTAATTTTTTCTACATTCACAAACCAGGTTTTCAAGCCTCGGTACATCAACGCGCAGTCTGTCCGCCAACAAAACGGATAGTCATGCGTTATTTGTTCTTTTTTAAACAAGTCTCCATTTTCTTCCAAGGCTTTCATCACCCACCTATTAGCATTGTTTTCTTTTGATCCTTCAACTTCGTTGTCGGCCCTGAAATATAAACCGGCTAAACCGTCGGTATAAAATCCAACGCTTTTAACATCAGAAGGATTGTGAATTGATCTGTCATTAGGTTCGTCTAAATTATACTCTGGGAAACATTTCTCTATTTCTTGAAGACTTGAAATGACATTATTTTCAAATTCTATTTCTGTAAGTTTGCGTTTGTATGGCATTCTTTCTTGGTCCCAAAGCCAAGAGGCTATAAATAAATTACCCTCTGTGTCTTTAAAAATTTTGAAACTTTCATTATCTTTAATGTAATTAATATTACCTCCTTGAAGTGTCTCACCGTTTGGTGATGCAACCAGTAGTTTGATAGATTTTGCCGCCTTTATTTCTTGGTCAGCGGCTTTTGCTTTATTAACATATTGCTCATTCGTTCCTAGCTCACTGTCACCTGGTATGTTTAATGTTGTTAATAAAGATCTTTTAAGCGCTTCGAGCTTATTAGGTTTAACCTCTATCGATGAAACTTTGTATCTATTAATTAATTCAGCTCCAAAGTATCCATTTTCATCAATCGGATTCACGCCATAAATATCGAATTTTTGACATAAATCG
>CAMZKS010000017.1 GCA_947311285.1 uncultured bacterium
ATACTACAACTACTTGGCTCGGGAAATGTCCGAACTGTGGAGCGTTCAATACCTTAAAAGAGTTTAGAGAGGCTAAATTAAAAACCGAAGGTGGCAGCACCTTGCAAACGGGTGTTGATTTAACTTTGAATGAAAACCAGCGGGCCGCCGATACGACTGGGAATATTAAGCGACTAGAAGTGGGCCAAGCAGAGATTGATCGAGTTTTAGGAGGCGGATTTTTCCCTGGTTCTATCACTTTATTTGGCGGTCACCCTGGAATCGGAAAATCAACTTTAGCCCTACAAATGTTTTTAGAATTAAAAGATGGATTCTATTTTTCTGGCGAAGAAAGTTGCGACCAAGTATTTAACCGTGCCGAAAGGTTACTCGATGGTACCGAAAGCCCTCCCTCAATCATCCTCAGCGGGAGGGCGGAAATTCGGAAACGAATATTCTCTACCAATGCGCTTGAAGATATTATTACCACCGTACAAGCTCATCACCCACCGTTTGTGGTCGTTGATTCTATTCAAATGGTCGGGTTAGCAGAAAGTCGATTTGGCTCAGTGAGTCAGATACGAGAAAATGCCGAGGTATTGCTAAAACTCGCGAAATCCACTAATACAACGATTCTTGTTATCGGACATGTTACAAAAAAACGACGAACTGGCTGGCCCAAAAGTATTAGAACATTTGGTAGATGTAGTGCTTTATTTGGAGGGCGAAAGAAATTCGGAACTAAGATTATTGCGAGCACCCAAGAATCGTTTTGGCTCTACTTTAGAGGTTGGTGTATTTGAAATGCGAGGCTCGGGTTTACAAGCCTTGAGCAATCCTGCTGAATTCTTTTTAGCCGAACGCGCCCTAGATACCCAAGGTTCTGTAATTACGGCCTTACGAGATGGAGTACGGAACTTTGTCCTAGAAATACAGGTATTAACCGTTAAAACCAATTTTGGCCAACCAAGGCGCACTTCACACGGCTTTGATTTAAGTAAGTTCCACTTATTGCTCGCGGTTGTAGCCAAGTTCACTCCTTTTACTTGCGAACAACATGACGCTTATTTAAATATTGTTGGAGGCTTAAAAATAACTGATCCTGCAGCAGATTTAGCGATTGTGGCCGCAGTTCTGTCTTCTCGGCTTGAAAAAGAAATTCCGACAGATACAGTCGTACTTGGCGAAGTGGGGTTATCGGGTGAAGTCCGGCGTGTGCAACAACTTGATGCCCGCTTAATTGAAATTGATAAACTGGGCTTCAAGCGAGTTATTTGCCCAAATGTCCCTAAAGGCGTTGAGACCCCCAAAGGCTTAGAAATTAAGTCGATTAAAAGTGTCGCGCAGCTTATACCTGTTTTATTTAGTAACCATTAAACTATGTCTAAAAAATTAGAAAAATTCGAAACCCATGACGAACTTATCGCTCATAAACAATCCGTGTTTGGAAAGTATCAAAAATTTGTACCAGAATTTGTATATGGTGGGATAGATGGTGCCGTTACAACCTTTGCTGTGGTGGCCGCTGCGGCAGGAGCAGAATTGGGCGCAAGCGTCGTACTTATTTTAGGTGTTTCTAATATGCTGTCCGACGGACTCTCTATGTCTATTGGTAGTTTTTTATCAACTAAATCCGAACGTGAACAGTACGACCACATTGAGGCCGAAGAATATGAAGAGACACTAAAATTCCCTGAAGCGGAAACGGAAGAAATTAGAGAAATTTATACTGCTAAAGGTTTTAGTGGTAATTTATTAGAAAAGATTGTGCAACATGTAGTCGCGGATAAAGACTTATGGGTGAGTGAGATGATGGTCGGAGAGCACGGTATGATACGAGAAGAAAAACACCCTAGCGCCAACGCTTTAATGACGTTCGTGTCTTTTTGTATCTTAGGATTCATTCCTATTAGCCCTTACGTTTATGCCTTAGTAACCAAAACTGAACTCCCTAATGCTTTTACCGTTGCCTGTATTAGTACCGCGTTCGCCTTTACATTAATTGGCTATCTTAAAGGCTTAGTGACTCAAACAAACAAAATAAAAGCTATACTCGAAACGTTATTACTCGGAGGCATTGCCGCGGGTGTCGCCTACCTAGTTGGTGACTGGCTTGAAAAATTAATTTTAGGCTAAGAAATCTTAATTTAAAATAGTCTCTTGAATATCGAGGCTTTCGGATTCACCATTAAGAAACGTGTCATTAGACCCTCGGCTACGAAGATCTAGCAAGTTCAAACAGTTTTGTTTTTCAGGACTGATAAGTCCCGGGGTATTATTACTGGCCGTAGCCACTTTATCACACCAACGAGCATCGCTAGTTTCAAGTGCTTTTTGGGTGAATACCCCATTCTGACAAGCCTTACGTTGAAACTCATTTGTAATTTTTTCACATAAGCCAATATTTTTATTTTTAATGGCCTTCGTATAATGAAATTGATTTTTACAATTTTCCGCTTCACCAACCGGAAGGGCATCGCACAAAGTATCGGATTGTAATAATTGAGCCTCTTTTTGAGTCGTATTAGCGACACAATTATCAACCGCTCTTGTTACACAACCTTGGAAATTTGCGTCTTGCACCAACCAGGTCGGAGTGCTTTTTATTTTTTGCATATATTTCTCGTAATAAGGACTGCCAATGGGGCTATCGCTTTCTGATATTTTGACCGATATAGAGTCCGCCCCAGTTTGTACTACTTCATAATTAAATCTCTCTTCCTTTTCTGACGGTGAAGAATAATTCATTAGGTAATAAAACCCAGGAGGAATCATTAGAATTAGAACCACTAAAAGTAATAAATGTTTAACTTGCATGTTTAATAATTGAGGAAAATTGGAATACCAGAGATAACGTAACACAAAATAATTTCAGCCCCATTTTGATTCATTCCGGCCCAAAACCCTTGATATCCACTAGCCTGACAAGTGGCATCTGCGCTTTCTGTTCGGCCTAATGTTTGCGTTGTGATTTTATAAATATCTATACGAGGTGTCCCAAAACAATTTAAACCATTTCCATCACAATAAGACGGAGATGACACTTTTTGATTTACGTTTAATCCCCCTGGTGAGCGGACATACACTTGATTCGTTGCGGTTAACCACAAGTCAGGGGCCCCATTAACGGAGTCCGCATCATTGGTTCCTCCTTGATCGGGCCACCCCAACAAATTACCTCCTATTTGCACTCCAGATCCATCCCATGGATCGGCCGCCGTTATTACACTTCTCCCCCGTAATGGACCACCGATATCAAGTGTTTGAGTTGGCACCGGAACACCAATTCCAACGTAACCAGAGGCCCGATAAATATTAGATCCAGCAGCAGTCCATTCACCTCCACCGCCGCCACCAGCGGAAACTAAGGTTCCATCCGCGTACATAAAATTGGTTGCTTTCACAATCCCTGCCACCGTTAAGGCTTGTTCAGGAGAAGCATCTCCGACACCAACATTCCCCGTACCAAAATTAATGTTACCACCACTTTCCGCCCACAAACTTGTAGTCGTTACGTTCGTCAACAGGGATCCGTCCCCAATAAAAGCCGCTGCTCGAACGTTCCCATTCACTTCTAATTTTTCCGATGGAATAAATCCGTCAGCCAAACCAATACCATAATTATCATCTATCAAAAGGCTGGTATTTCTATCATCTCTATCAATCCCTACCAAGGTTTTAATAATTCCATTAAATTCCAGCGCGGACATAGCGCTTCCAGGAGATTTTGAAGGTATAAAATCAATATTATTAATAGCTGCCTGAGCCACTGAGGCAACGAGTAATCCTAATAGTAATCCACTAAAGAGTCCCTGTTTCATTAAATATACTTTAAGGCGTTATGGCTATGGGCAAAAGCGTTTGGGGTTGCCAAATGACTCAAAAAACAGTGTTGCCCTTTTTCCCCGGACCTAGATGCCTGTCTACGCAGGGAAGATTTTAACTTAAGGTCTTAAGTTCTAATTCCGCCTGCTCTAAGTGCTTTCGAGTTTCGGCCACCAAATGCGCTGGAGCCTTGTCTGTGTAACTTGAATTACTCAGTCGTCCCTTCAAACCTGCAACTTTTTTTTCTAATTCTAGTTTTAATTTTTCAATTCGAGCCCTTTCCGCATCTTCATCAAAAGGCACTTCCACAAAGATCTCTAAACCGTCCACCATCGTTGTGGCTCTTTGTTCTGGCGCAACTAAGTTTGCGCCCACCTCAAACTCTGAAAGATTGGCCAAAGCCGCAATAAGGGCCCGAGAAGCAGCAATATGAGCTTCATCCGACTTAATACCCGCCATGATCTTATCTTTAGGATTTATTCCTTTTTCCGCTCGAATGGTTCTGATTGCGCTCACAATATTTTGTACGGTTTCAAAGTTTTCTATAGCCGTTTCACTCATAAATCCGGCTACAGGATACGTTGCCGCCATAAGTGAGTTTTCATCAAACAACTCTTGCCAACACTGCTCTGTGATAAACGGACACAAGGGATGTGTTAATTTCAAAATTTCAGCGAGAACAAATCTTAATACTTCTAAATTAGGTTCTACTTTAGCCGCCTCTAAATACCAAGCACAAAACTCATTCCACACGAAATGATAAATTTTATCACCCGCCGCTGAAATTTCATAAGCCTCTAGATGGTTTGCAATTTCGGTCGAAACCACGCTCAATCGAGATAAAATCCAAGCATCGGCCAGACTTAAATTTTCAGAGACCGCTCTCAAAGGAACCGTTCTCTCGTAGAGACCGGTCTCGGTATTTTCCGACTGCATACCGACAAATCGAGTCGCATTCCATAATTTATTTACGAAATTCCTATAACCTTTAATTTTGTTTTCACCAATAGGAATGGGATTCCCAGGACTTGAACCAATCACTAAAGCTAAACGAACCGCATCAGCTCCAAATTTTTCAATCATGCCAATCGGATCTATTCCATTTCCTTTTGATTTTGACATTTTTTTACCGTGTTCGTCCGTCACCATACCGTGTAGATAAACGGTATGAAATGGAAACTTGTTAGTCGCATAACGCCCGAACATAATCATTCGAGCCACCCAGAAGAATAAAATATCCCAACCGGTTTCTAGTACGTCTGTACCCTGCCCATTAACCGAGTTGTTATAGAATTTTTGTAAATCTGGAGCGTCATTATTTGGCCAACCAAGGGTTGAAAAAGGCCATAAGGCCGAACTAAACCATGTATCTAAAGTGTCTTCGTCTTGTCTTAAATTCGGAACATCTGGCGCTTGGAAAATCGGCCATCGATCAATTAATCCGTGTGGTAATTTTGAATTTTTAGAGCGTTTCTCAAAAATCTCACTCGTTTCACCTCCATCACGCAACACTTGCAAAACAGAATAAATTGAACGATTGGCCACAAATACAATTTTACCATTTGAACGAACTTCTTTAAGTTTTTCTAAACCAATCCTTAAGCGTTCCACAAACACCTCAAAATTTTCACCTTTACCGTGTTCTTTACAGTATTTTATGGCGGCCACTCGACCGATTTCTTCAATCGTCATACCGGCTACTTCTTTGGTGTCATACGAACTTAGTTCTTCAATATGAACCACCTTCACACCAAGACCAGCGGCAATAATGTCAGCCGTTTCAGTGTTTCTTGCGGATTTTCCCGTTACAATCACGCCCACTTTTTCTGATTTTAGTACTTCAATCATGTCCCTTGCATGAGCTTGCCCTTTTTCGGTTAACGGATCATCAAGCCCTTGCACCTTTTCATCACGATTCCCCACGCTTTCACCGTGCCGAACAAAGATAATTTCTTGCTCTTCTGCTAAATGAATCTGATTTTTTTCGTCATACCAAACCGGTATCCGATGTCCCCACCAAATCTGACGAGAAATACACGAATCTTGCAGGTTATCGATCCATCTAAAATATTCTTTATTAAACCGTTCTGGGATAATTTGAACGGACGGATCTTCTCCTTTAAAGCCTCGTACCGCGGCTTGCATTTGCTTTTTAAGGGTCGTTTTCCCATCTACCTCATGCGTGTATTCTTTTTCTACCATAATAAACCACTGCGGCGAAATCATCGGCTCTACCACACAACCTGACCGGTAGCACAAAGGCACTCGGTGGCTATAATTAGTATCTTTACCGACCAGTAAGCCTTTTTCTTCTAGCAATTTACCCGACACATTACGCGCTTTTTTCACAAACATTCCGGCCACTGGGCCGGCTACATCTGTCATATTGCCTGCAAAATCTATCTTTTGAATGAAAAATTCGTCTAATTTTAGACGCTTAGCCAAATCGTAATCATCGGCTGAATGCGACGCTGATATCGTCATCGCACCTGATCCTTTTTCCGGATCAATAATTTCGTCGGCTATAACAAAAAAATCTCGCTCTCCGGCATAGGTTTCGGCCGTAAACTTTTGACCCACTAAATCAGAGCCTTTATTCGTGCTAATAATTTCATATTTAGCATCTCTATCTAAAAAATTAAGCGTTTTAAATAATTTTTCTTTATCGTCATACAAACGCTTAATCACTATATAATTTTCACCTGTAGAGTTCTCAAACTCAATGTAGTCTTCATCTGGATGTACAATCAGTGGTGAGTTTGCACACTTCGTTTCTGGACGCACCGTCCCCATAATAAATTTGCCACACTTGATGTAGTAAAAAGGCTCTTTTGCTTCGTCGTATTCTAGTTCGTCATCAGAAATCACCGATTGTGCGCCCGTTGACCAGTTAATTAAACGATAACCTCGTTCAATTAAGCCGTCTTTATATAAATCTTTAAAAATTTTATTAACCGCAAAATTACGAGATTCGTCAAACGTGTAGGCTTCCCGACTCCAGTCGAGCCACGCCCCCATCCGCTTCATTTGATTCACAATGTTGTTGTGCTTTTGATCGGCAAACGCCTTAGCATCTCCCATAAACGCTTCACGAGTTGGCCACTGCTCACGCGACGTTTTACCGTGATGCTTAATCACCACGTTTTCCGTGGCAATCGCCGCGTGATCGGTTCCCGGTAACCACAAAACTTCATGCCCTTGCATTTTTTTATAACGGGTCATGATATCTTGAATCGCCAACATGGCCGCGTGCCCCAAGTGTAGCTCTCCTGTTACATTCGGTGGTGGCAGAGGAATTGTAAAAGGCGGCTTGTCCGAAGTTTCATCTGCGCGCATCGCGCCGGAATCCTCCCACGCTTTATAAATATCGGCTTCTGAATTCAAATGATTATAGGCTTTATCCATGGTAAAATTAGTTTAAAAAAAACCCGCGCTAAGGCGAGCTAAAAACTTCGAAGTCTCACCTTCTCACTTAATTGGGGGTTACGACTACGACAACAGGTTGGTTCATCACCCCTACTGTAGAAAAATGCTAAAATTTTGTCAACGATCCTTGCTATTGCCGCCAAGAAAGACTATTAAAAGGTTGATATGAGCAGAATAGACGCCAGCTTTACTCCAGAAGACCGCAATGCTGATTCCACCCTCTCCCTGGAAGCATTGCTGGCCTGCGATATCAAGGCCGGAGATCCCATTTTAATAGCTAATACAAATAAGCCAGAGATTGATACACGACAGTTATCGGAACCCATTCGAGAGTTCTTAGGTAATTCCTCTATACAAAAATCAGTCTTCTTGTGCCCCACAGGGACCGTCATAATAATTACCACAGAAGCACTAGAATCACTGGAGTTTTCTTTTGCTGGAGCCCCCATTCAGATTAATTTTCATGAAGATATTTTAAGTATTATCAGTGGCCCTAAAAACAAATTTTCTAAATTAATTATTGCGACAAGCGCTGAAGACGTCTCACATTTCGATCTAAATAAGGCCTCTGCTATAAAAAGAAAAACTTGTAAAAACATTGCCAGCAGTATTCAAGTAGAACCCCCGAACAAAAAAACACCTCACTATGTCTTACCTAAAGGTCCTAGTTTTCTTCTTTCTTCTATTATGCCCACAGCGATTAATTCTATTGATGAGGAAGACTCTGTAGGCTCTCAGAGGCGAATCTCAGATACAAAAGAAACTCAACGGTTCTGGGTGCTAGTTGATGAAACTTACTATACGAGTCAATATAGGGAAATTTTATCG
>CAMZKS010000018.1 GCA_947311285.1 uncultured bacterium
GTAGAGGCTATTGCAACGGCCGCTTTAGGTGTTAGTGGCTTTAAAGCTTATGCATCACAGAACCCTGATGCTAATAATCTGACAGAGATCTATGATGACATGACTGGTGGTGGGTATTTTGACTTCAATCTCAGTGATGCTAACCGAGATATTGGTGCGAGCATTCTTGTTGAAGCGATTGTTACTGGAGGCCTAGCAGGGCTTGCCCGAGGAGTACTTCGAAAAATACCAAGCCTTGCAAATCGTTTAGCCCCACTTACACGTCAAGCGGCGGGGCGTAGCGCTATTGATACATTAACTCAAGCCCCAAAGGCAATGGATGATGTTGCCCATGCTGCCGTTCCGACTGCAGTCGAAACAACTGTAATAAACCAAACTATGTACAACTTAGGTCGAGGCCTTACTAGAATTCCAGGTTTAGCCTCTTCCGCCATTCAAACGATTAAACAACAGGCACAAAGGCTTGGTCGTGCAGCGCTTAATACTGCTGATGATTTGGTAGAAAGATCCGCAGCAAGAAGTGCTCTTATCAGACAAGTTCAAGCACTGCCTCCTAAACAACAATTTGGTGTTACTGCGGCATTAGCTAGTGCTGGATACATTATTGCACCAACTATAAGTGATGCCCTTAGCGGAATAGCTCCAAGAGCCGCTGAAGCCTCACCAGTACAACCAAGCCCAATCTCCTTAGTAACCCCAGGCCCCCTTGGGACTCCCGCTCACCCTGATACTTTCGCTCGTATTGATACTACCCCCGCAGATCCGATTGTTCCCGAAACAGAACCGGCACCAGAGGTCGAGCCAGAATTAACAACCTCTGAAAAAATAAAGGCAATCGGTTCTTCTGAGATTCGTTCAAGAGGGGCAGATATAACAGCTATTCTCGAGGAATATAGCGATTACAACCTTGGCGACTGGCAAAAAATTAGTAATGACATTGCCTCTCTTTATGGCATAGACCTAACCACGGAAGCCGAGCGAATTGATTTTGGGAACCAAATCCAAATGCAAATTAAAAGTATTTTAGGATTAGACGCTCAAACGAATAAATTAAACGACGGTAAAATTGGTCGTTCAACCATGGACACCTTAAATCGAGCCTTAGTCTCGGTTACCCCTAATGAAATCTTTACTAAGACTGAAGATTTACAAAAATTTGAAGCGCAAGAGGGTGGCTGGAGAGCCAATAATCGTGTGATGGCGGAAATGTTTGGCATTAATTTTCCTGCTGATGCTACTGATGCACAATTAAAAGTCTTCGGGCATTCTATTCAAGCTTTCGCTGGTGGAACTGATGGTGCTATTGGTACTCGAACTATTGGTCGAATGCAAAAAAAACTTGCCGCGCTTAATACGGCTTAATTTTAAAATTCAAGGTCGACCTTTAACACAAAAAAACAAGCATTAAGGCTGTCGTATAATTAAATCACACTTATTCTAGGTCGACCTAGAAATCAAAAGATAAAAATTATTTATTGACCAGATCCCCATTTAAAATTAGGAAGACAAAAGTGATCCCTTTTTATTTCCAACTCTTTTGCTTTGACCCCACTCGCAGGGGCTTTTAGAATAGGCGCGATTAACCTCTCTCATCTTCTACATGCAAACCCAAAAACTGACGGCCGAAAAAGTAAAAGACAAAGTTGTCGCCATTCGCGTCGATTTCAACGTGCCGCTTAAAAATGGTAAAGTTTCAGAGAACACACGAATCGTAGAATCTATCCCGACGCTTAAATTTTTAATTGAACATGGTGCTAAACGAATTCACATTCTATCGCATCTAGGACGACCAAAAGGCATTAATGATCCTCAGCTTTCACTGGCACTGGTTTTACCTGAACTCGAAAAACAACTGGGTGAAACTGTAGAGTTTCGTGGTGATTTCACTCCTGGAAAATCAATGATTCAGTTACATGAGAATGTGCGATTTTATGATGGAGAGAAAAAAAATGACCCCGCCTTTATTCAACAACTTTTAAAATTAGAAGCCGAAGTTTTTATTAATGATGGCTTTGCCGTTTCTCACCGCGGGCACGCGTCCGTTATTGGTTTGGCCAGCTACTTGCCGGCCTATCCTGGGTTTTTACTACAAAAAGAAATTGATCATCTGTCCCCTTTTCTCTCTGAGAAAAAAATCAAAGGTCTAACCGTAGTCGTCGGCGGCGCTAAAATTGAAACCAAAGTTAAAGTGTTAGAACATTTTTCAAAAACTGCGGATAATATTTTAGTTGGTGGCGCGTTAGCTAATACTTTCTTGGCGGCCCAAGGTCATAACGTTGGGGCTAGTTTTTATGAAGACGACCAAATGGAAGTCGCCAAAAGAATTCTTAAGACCGCAGACGCTAACGGCACAACCATTCATTTACCGGTTGATGTCACCTCTGGTGAAGCTATGGATAGTGAGAACACTCTAACGGTTACCTTAAATGAAGTGTCAGACGATATGCGACTTTTTGATATTGGGCCAAAAACTATTAAAAATTATCAAGCCGTGTTAAATCAAAGCCAAATTATTATTTGGAACGGTCCGCTCGGGTGTTTTGAGTACCCAGCTTTTGAAGCTGGCACAAAAAATATACTTAAAACAATTGCGGCGCTTAAATCGAGCCAAACTATTTTAGGCGGTGGAGATACCCTTGATGCTTTGAAGAAGTTTGGAGTCAGCAAAGCGGCTTTCACTCACGTTTCAACCGGTGGTGGTGCGATGCTTGAATTCCTAGAAGGCAAAGAATTGCCCGGTATTGAAGTTTTAAAATCATAATTTAAGAACCCCCTCACATGATTAAAGTATTTGGACACAAATCCCCCGACACCGATGCCACAGGCTCAGCCATAATCGCCGCTTGGTATTACACCAACATCCTCAAGCAACCGGCACAACCTTATATTTTGGGAGATTTGAACCCAGAAACTAAATTCGTGCTTGAGCACTGGGGCTTTGAAACCCCCGAGCTTTTATCCACTCTAGATGAGTGTGATAAAGTCGTAATTGTGGATACCAATAACGCCGAAGAATTACCGGAAACGCTCGGAAACGCCGAAATATTAGAAATTCTTGATCACCATCGACTGATGGGAAACATCAAAACAAATTACGTGGTTAAAGTAACCATCAAAACACTCGCTTCAACTGGAGGTTTACTCGGTTCTATGATGATGAACTGTTGGAGCGAAGTGCCAACCAATATTAAAGGAATGATTCTTAGCTGTATTTTGTCTGATACTTTGGAATTTAGAAGCCCCACAACAACGCCCACAGATAAAAAAATGGGCGAAAATCTAGCCAAAGAATTAGACCTTGACATGTCTGCACTAGCGACTGCAATGTTTACGGCTAAGTCTGATATTTCAGCGTTCAGCGCTGAAGAACTAATTAAAATGGACAGTAAAGTGGCCGAGTTCAACGATAAAATGTATCGGATTGGCGTATTAGAAACGGCAACACCACAAACCGTTTTAGACCGAAAAACAGAACTATTAGAAGCGCAAAAAGCAGTTTGCGAAACAGAAAAACTTGAAGAAGCCTTCTTGTTTGTTATCGATATTTTAAACGAAGAAGCTACGTTACTCATTCCGAATGAAGCGACTAAAACTATGGCTGAACAATCTTTCAACGTTCAAGTGGAAGGTGACACCGTTTTACTCCCTGGCATTGTTTCACGAAAAAAACAAATCATCCCTCAACTAAAGGTTTAGTTTCTGAAAACTTTACGCTTGGTTGCCTGTTTTTTCCAAGACCGGTCTCCCAAAAACCTACTCTCCCCAACCAAGCTTATTTCTCAACGTTCTAAAGTAATGTGATTTTTTAAGCCGGATAAAGCGCGCCGTTCTTGTCGCTCGTTGTAACATAATTTCGTCACTAGATTTTAACGAGAAATGAATCTGCCCATCAATCGTCATAGAGATTGAGTCCACTCTCGCATCAAACGTCATATGAATCAATGAATCTCCCGGCACCACAATGGGGCGATGCGTTAATTTATGCGGTGCTACAGGCGTAATAGATAAACACTCTAATGTGGGTGACATAATCGGTCCACCGGCGCTCATGCTGTAGGCTGTTGACCCGGTTGGCGTAGAGAAAATAACGCCATCACTTCGGTAAGTCGAAAGGTAACGACGATCCACTTTAACATTGAAATTTGTTAAGCGGGCTTGCCCTCCGTGGCCAAAAACAATTTCGTTTAAACCGTAAGCTCGAAATATTTTTTGTTTTTTCCCCTTCCCATCTTTTCGTTGCACAAACGCTTTCACCAACATTCGTTCATCAATATTAAAGTCCCCTGCAAATATTTTTGGCAAGGCATCTAAGGCGTTATGCGGCGTTAGTTCCGATAAAAAACCAAGGGTCCCAAAATTAACACCTAAAAATAA
>CAMZKS010000019.1 GCA_947311285.1 uncultured bacterium
AGTTGGATGCAGCCCTTCTTTGCTTATGCCAAAAGGTATCAAATCGCACATTTGCCAGCTGACGGTTATTACTTGCCTTCAAAATCACTTAGCAGGCGAGAGGTAGCTCTTATGACGTACCGGCAACTTCGAATTTTTCACGGCACTAAAGAAACAAAGCTACTGGTTGAGTTACAAGGTTCTATTCAACAGTTCTTAGAACTCGTACGGCACGGGAAAACAGCCGAAGCAGAGTTTCAAGTCTACAATATTATGGCCATCAATGACAAAATCCTGCGAAGCCACAATAATGAAGATGCCATTGCCGCCCTGGCTATTTCTCGATCGATGGAGCACCTAAGTGACAGCTTAAGATATTTCAAATACGGTAAAAACCTACGAGGCATTTCCGAATTACACTTAGCGCTTAAACAAGCCGAACGCGCGGAAACAAAATCAATTACCATGGCCCCTTTTGCGAGCGAGTTAGCCCAAATTATTGGCGAAAGTTTATTGGCTTATACGCAACCAAGTTTGGGGAGTTTTACTTTGAACGATTAAACACGAATTTGACAACCTCTAAATTTCTCCTATCGTGAATATGCAAATGCAAACTACTGTTTTAGTTTCCACTCCCCAACCACCGCTTAGCTAAGCGAGTGATTTTTGAGTATAACCAAAAACAGAAATTACCTTCACTCGCTCTAAAATACTAGAACGAGTTTTTTTATATAAAACATCATGCAAAAACTAATAACGGTCATTAAATATGGTACAGCCGTGCTAACTATTCAAAATTTCGAAGGGCAGAACTTAATAGATGCCAATACGTTGGCCCAACATGGTCATATTATTAATACTTATAAATCTCCTGTGGTCGTGGTTAGCTCTGGCGCAGTGGGCATTGGTAAATCGCTCATTAAAAACCGAGCCATTTGTGCTGATCCTACTACGGCTAAACGCCTACTGGCAGAAATTGGACAACCTTACTTAGTTGAAGCCTGGAAAAGCAATATGCCCGACAAAATAGTGTTACAAAAATTAGTAACCTATGCTGATTTAGAAAGAGAAACGTCTACGAACACAATCAAAGCCGCGCTAGAAAACAGCTTTTTATATATTTTTAACTTTAACGATGGTGTGGATGATGCGGAACTTAAAGAGGACAAAGACCACACCTTTGGTGACAACGACCAACTAGCCACTGTTGTGGCCAAAACCTGCACCCCATTAACACAACAATGCCGACTCATTTTTAATACAAGCTCTGACGGTTTTATCAACAAAGACACACAACAAGTAATGCCGCACCTATCTTTATCCGAATTATCTGAAGACTTTATTGCACATCACTGTGATGGAGTCTCTCGTGGTGGCACGGGTGGCATGGCCACAAAACTTTTTAATATTAAAGAAGCGCTGCAAAGTGGGACTCAAGAAGCTTGGATTATTAATGGCAAAAAACCAGAACAGCTACACACCATTCTTAATGGTGGCCATGCTGGAACAAAGGTAAATTTATAAATTATGAAAAAATTAATAATCATTGGCTTCGGCAATATGGGACAAGCTTTTTATCAAGGCCTAAAGAGCAAACCAAATTTTGAAATAACGGGACAAGACAAAAACCCTGAAAAATTAACAACTGTTGGCTTAAAAACAGCCACAGAGGCAGACTTAGGTGAGGCTGATTACTTGATTCTTGCTATTAAACCTCAAGGTTTAGCTGATTTTGAAATTTCAAATCTCTCACCGAAAACAATTGTTATTTCTATTCTAGCAGGAACAAGTTTGGAGCAACTTTCAAATAAATTCAAGAACAATAAAATTGTTCGATGCATGCCAAACCTCGCCATTAAAAATTTAAATGGGGTCACAGGTTGGTACGGTATAAATTTAACTAAAGACGAACAAGACACACTTAATTCTATTTTCGAGTGTCTAGGCACGTCCATACCGCTTAAAAGCGAAGTCATGCTTGATTCACTCACTCTTATTTCTGGTTCTGGCCCAGGATACATAGCCTACATTGCTAACTTATTAGAACGCGAAGCCGTTAGTTTAGGGTTTTCGGATTCAGAAGCAAAGATTATTACCACTCAAACTTTAGTCGGTACAACTACTTTATTACAGCAGCAAAGTTCTGTGAGTTTAGTGAATCAAGTTTCAAGTAAAAACGGAGTCACTGAAGCGATTACCAATAGTTTAGCCCAAGCCCAATTACCCGAAATAATGCACCAAGCCTTAGAGTCCGGACTAAAAAAAATTAACGACCTAAAAAAATAACCATGCAAAACGATTTAAAAAAACTATGCGGAAGCCAAACAGATTTAATTCAACTTTCACCAACGACTATCAACCAAGTTCTAGTTGATTTAGCCTCACAGTTACAGAGCCAGTCTGGCTCAATTCTGCAGGCTAATCAGAAGGATCTCGATAAGATGGATATTAACGATCCAAAGTATGATCGGCTCAAACTAACTCCCGACCGAATAAAAGACATGTCCGAAGGGCTGAAAAAGATCGCTGAATTAAAATCCCCTATTGAAAATATTATTGAGCAAAAAGTTTTAAAAAACGGTTTAGAAGTTTCACGTTCCCGAGTGCCTATTGGCGTTATTGGTATGATTTATGAAGCACGGCCAAACGTGACCACGGACGCTTTTGGCATCGCTTTTAAAACACAAAATGCCATCGCTCTTAAAGGCGGTTCTGATGCACAAAAAACCAATGAATGTGTATTTAAAATTATTCAAAGCACCTTAATTCAAAATGATCTAAACCCAAATATGGTTTATTTACTACGGCCAGAACGTGCGGCCACTAAAGACTTGCTGGAAGCCGTCGACTATATTGATGTTATTATTCCTCGAGGCAGCCAAGGCTTAATTCAATTTGTACGTGACCACGCCAAAGTCCCCGTTATTGAAACTGGGGCTGGTATTGTTCATACCTACTGGGATAAAAGCGGACGAGTCGACTACGCTCAAAAAATAATACGATCCGCCAAAACAAGACGCCCGAGTGTCTGTAATTCGCTCGACACACTACTGGTACACGAAAGCAACTTAAACAATTTAAACCAAGTTATAGCGCCCCTTAAAGAACAAAATGTAGAAATTTTTGCAGATGAATCTAGTTACAAAACTTTAGAAAACCAGTATCCAAATAACTTATTAAAAAAAGCTAACTCAGAACACTTTGGGACTGAGTTTTTAGATTTCAAGCTCAGTATTAAAACGGTCAACAACCTTGAAAAGGCTCTTGTCCACATTGCTCAGCACTCATCAAAGCATAGTGAATCTATTATTAGTGAAAATAAAAAACGAACTGATATTTTTTTAAAACTCGTCGATGCGGCTTGCGTGTTTCATAACACTGAAACCGGCTTTAGCGATGGTGAACAATTAGAACTTGGAGCCGAAATTGGAATCTCTACTCAAAAATTACACGCTCGAGGCCCAATGGCATTAGAAGCTATGACCAGCTATAAATGGATTATTAAGGGCGATGGTCAAACTAGAATTTAAAAAATTGACTCTTAATTCCATAATGAATAATATTTGAAACAGATGTTAACACAAACGGTTGTTTCTAATCGTCGTCGCCGTCCCTCTTAGCGGGATGGGAATTTTTATATTTAAAAACTTTCAACCGCTCAAGTACCTTACTGCGGTATTTTTTTGTGAAAAACTTTAGCCTCTACAGACATCTCTCTAAACTTTAAATTATGACCTATCCTAAACTTTACCTTCATAACCGTCGCCGCCGCTATCGCCGGAGGTGATTTTTTGTGCAAATTTTTTATTCACAAATCACTTCTCTGCTTTAACGCCCTGAAGTGATTTTTTTTATTATTACCCTCATGACACATTACAAAACCGGAGACACTTTACTCCTTTACGGAGAAGCCGTTGTTATCAACAAAGTAGAAACGCTCGACACTACCACTCTTATTTTTTGGCACAGCCAATCTGGACCACTAAGTGGCTTAAAAATTGTTACGCCACAATTTAAAAAAAATTTAATCCTTGGGCAAACATGAAAATCTCAAAAATACTCCCTACCGGAAATTTAGAGTTAGATAGATTGGAGGAAAAATTAAAAAAACTTTAAAATCAGCCCGATGCAACAACAAGTAATCGATTACCTTTCAAAAAACTGGAGCACTGATAACGCTTCTAAAATAATATTTTCTCCCGTTCCCAAGGGACAAAGCGGTGATCTAGCCATGCAATTTTTTGCACTGACCAAGGAACTAAAGCAATCCCCTATCGAAATTGGAGTTGCGGTCTCTAGTGTTTTAAAAGGTTTTGATTTAATTGAGAAAACGACACAATCTGGCCCCTACTTAAACCTATTTTTCTCTAAAGCCGCTTTCTTTGAAAACGTGTTTGCAACACCGCTTAAAACAGACTTATTAGCGGGCCAAAAAGTCGTTTTCGAGTTCTCTGGCCCCAACACGAATAAACCTTTACACCTCGGGCATATGCGTAATCATGCGCTTGGTATTTCTGTTACCAACATAATGGAAGCCGCCGGAGCGGATATGCACCGAGTAAATATCATCAATGACCGCGGAGTTCACATTTGTAAGTCTATGCTGGCGTACCAGCGGTGGGGAAACAATGAAACCCCTGAACAAACGGGAGAGAAATCAGACGCGTTTGTGGGGCGGTATTATGTAAAATTTGACCAAGAGTCTAAAAAAGATGAAAGCCTGAACGACGAAGTTCAAACAATGCTGCAGCAATGGGAAGCGGGCGAACCTGCGATTCGTGCTATTTGGGAAAAAATGAACCGATGGACTTTAGAAGGACATCAAGTTACTTACGACCGACAAGGTGTGGTGTTTGAAAAAGTTTACCGCGAATCAGACTACTATCTTGAAGGGAAAGACATCGCCCAAATGGGACTTGAAAAAGGAATTTTCGAAACCCGAGAAGACGGCGCCGTTGTTATTAATTTTGAAGACGAACAACTAGGACAAAAAGTTATTTTGCGATCAGACGGAACGTCTATTTATCTGACTCAAGACTTAGCCGTAGCTGTAAATCGTGACAAAGATTTTAACCATCCAGATTTAATGGTTTACACGACCGCCAGTGAACAGAATTACCATTTCCAAGTTTTATTTGAATGCCTAGATCTACTCGGCATTATGTCAGGTAAAAAGTGTTATCATCTAAACTATGGCTTGGTACACTTGCCGGATGGCCGTATGAAGTCACGCGAAGGCACCGTCGTTGATGCCGATAATCTTATGGATGAACTACAGTCACTCGTATCTACTAAAATGAAAGAAAATCACGAAGTTGATGCACTACCTGACACAGAAATCGAAACGATTTCAGATCAAGTACAAAATGCCGCGTGGAAATTCTTTCTACTCCGAACCTCCCCTAATAAAGCGATTACCTTTGATGCTAAAAAATCGATTGATTTTCATGGCGCCACCGGGCCATACCTACAATATGCTGGGGTTCGAATTAAATCTATTTTAGCCAAAGCAGAAACGTGCGGAATTGAGTTCGAACTCGACTCAACAGCGAACGTTCAGAGTTCGAACTCTGACGCTCTTGGTGAAGCCGAAAAAACACTCGGTGTGAAAATTTTAGAATGGCCGGCGACACTAAATCGAGCTGCCGAAAACAAAAACCCTACCTATGTGGTTACATACTTACTGGAATTGGCTCAAGCTTGGTCTAGTTTTTATGCTGATAACTCGGTACTTAAAGCGGAAACAAAAGAACTTCAACAAGCTCGTTTAGCTTTAGCCACAAAGGTGCTTGAAGTAATAGAAGCCGGTTTAAACGTACTTGGCATTGACGTTCCAGAAAGAATGTAAGTGACTCCGCCCAGCGGGATCTCAAACTATCCTCGCTATAGTCGAGGATCCCACTATAATTAAACCTAACTAATACATAAATATGGAAATTCTTCTCGTTCTTGGTGGCGCCATTGTAGTCCTTATCACAACCTTAGCGGGTTACTACAACCGTTTTATTAAACTTACAAACAAGGTTCAATCGGCTTGGTCTGACATTGATACCCACTTAAAAAAACGATACGACTTGATTCCGAACTTAGTCAGTACCATTAAAGGTTACGCCAGTCATGAAAAAGACACACTTGAGAATGTCGTTAAATTAAGAAACCAAGCCCAGAGTGCTTCTGGAACCAAAGACCAAGCCCAAGCAGAAACCATGCTGAGCGGCGCGCTTAAAAGCCTGTTTGCTTTATCAGAGGCTTATCCAGATTTGAAAGCCAATACGAATTTTTTAGAACTACAAAACACCCTTAAAAAGGTTGAAGATGATATCAATCTAGCCCGACGATATTACAATGGATCGGTGCAAGCTTTTAATACGGCTATTCAAATGTTTCCCGCAAACTTACTAGCCAACCTGTTTGGCTTTAAAGATGCCGAATTTTTTGAAGCAGAGGTCGGTGAACGAGAAAACATTAGTACTGAATTCTAGTATGAAGAAATTATTTATTCATATTTTATTAGCACTCACTTTTTTTATTACAGGACACGCTTCCGCTTGGACAATTGAAGCGTTCAACCTTGAGGCCGATATTCAAACCGATGGTACGGTGGCTATTACTGAAACTATAAAAGCCGACTTTACCGGCCAACTGCAAAAACACGGTATTTTTAGAGATATCCCCGTTCAATTTATGGACGAGAATAATAAAAAATTCAAAACACCCATTAGTAACATTGAAATAACAGACGCTAATAACCACGCTATAAGTTTTTCAAAAAGCAGAGTCGGTTCAAACGTGTCTCTTAAAATTGGCAATGCCAACAAGTATGTTAAGCAGAGTGAAACCTATATTATCAAATATAATATTTCAGGCGTTTTAAATGCGTTTAAAGAGCACGATGAATTTTATTGGAACGTAACGGGGAATGAATGGAAGGTGCCCATAAAGCATGCGACTGCGATAGTGACGTTACCAGAAAAAAGTAAATTTTTAAAAGCTAAATGTTTTACGGGAAAAACAGACTCGACGGCACAAAATTGCGAATTCAAACTGAACGAAAGTAGTTCTGCCGCTGGTTTCAAAACCAACCAGAACTTAAAACAAGGAGAAGATTTTACGATAGTCTTTGGTTGGGAAAAAGGTTTAGTTCGCCTTCCTCAGCGGCAAATGGCATTTGATTACGAAGGCTGGGCCAAGAAATTACAATACTTATTTTTGCTCTTTCCTTTGTGGGGCATCGCGCGAAACCTACGTATCAGAAACGAGTTAAAACCGCATAAAGCTGTTATTCCACTTTATCATCCACCAGAAAATTTAGGCGTTGGCTTGATTGGCTTCTTTGAACGAGGCAAACCACACACCCGAGATTTAACCGCCCTACTAACACAACTTTGTGTAAAGGGGCTTTTAAGTATTAAAGAAATTAAACCGACCGGGGTCTTTAAAAAAGCAAGCTACGAATTCACCGCTTTACCCTCTAACAACGCAAAACTCGATAAAGAAGAACAATTTGTTTACGACCATCTTCTTATCGCTCCTGGAGAAACAATATCTCTTAAAGCACTGACGAAAAAGGATTCTATTTTTAAGTATTCAAACTACCAACAACTTCTGAATCAAATAAAGAAGGAAGTCAGTCACTATTTTAGAGCTTCAAAGATTAAACCTTTAAAATTTCTGGGAAGCGTATTTCTATTTTCATCTATATTTTTCGGAGCCATTATTTTCAGTGTATTGGCCAAAAGTGCTTTACCCATTTTATTTTTTATAACAGGCGCGGTCGCGACTTTTGCACTGCCTCAATTTGATAAAAAAGGACAACTGCTTAAGCACGACATTAGGGGGTACAAACTTTTTTTAAACACGGCCGACAAAGAACGAATTAATTGGAGTGAAGCCCAAAATATATTTGAGGGAAACTTGCCTTACGCTATTGCTTTAAACATGACGGACAAATGGGCTAAAGTTTTTGACGATAAAATCCAACCACCAGAATGGTTTGAAGGCCAAAATATTTCCAACCTAAGTTCCCTCGAACGTGGTATAACTCGCTCCGCCTCACGAGCCATCGTATCTTCGGCACCACGAAGTACGTCGTCCTCACGTGGCAGTAGTGGCTTTAGTCGTGGTGGACGCTCTGGTGGCGGTTTTGGTGGCGGCGGTGGTGGTTCTTGGTAACCACCTCTACCCTTCGGGCCTGCTTCGCGAAGCAACATATGTTGCCTCCTAAATCAAGGTGAATTGCCCCTAGGCAAGAGAGGGTGCCCTGGAGTATAGGAGGAGAGAAATTAAATAAAAATGAAGATTGGGATTTTTGATTCGGGACTAGGAGGGCATTTCACTTTAAAAAGATGTGAAGCCCTATTACCTGAACACTAGTTTGTTGGTTTTTTTGATCAAGCTAACGCACCTTACGGTGGCCGATCACAGCAAGAGATACTAGACTTCACAGAAACAGGTATTAACACACTCTTTACACAAAACTGCGACCTAGTCCTGATTGCTTGTAACACAGCCTGCACACAAGCCTTAAGGCGTCTGCAAGAAAAATATATACATCATAAGATTTTAGGTTGTTTAGTCCCCGCCGTAGAAACAGCCGTTGATACTAGTTCTAAGCACATTGGTTTAATTGGAACCCAACGAACTATTGATAGTCGAAAATATGATCGTGAAATTTTTAAGATTAATCAAAAAACTAAACTCTATAGTTTAGCGACTCCCAAGTTAGTGCCTTTTATTGAGAATAATTTAGCTCTTAGTACGCAAGCGCTTAATTATCTTAATAACTCAATAGAGACGCTTATTAAAACGGGAAACATAGAAGCCTTAATACTCGGTTGCACCCATTACAGTGTGTTTACTGACTACTTAGAAACAAATTATCCGACGCTCAAAATTATTGACTCGGCTCAGGCACAGGCAGAAAAATTGGTAGGTTATTTAGAGCGACATCCAGAACTACAGCAATAACTTCGCCGGTCGCAGCCCTTCAATTTTTTGAACTAGTGGTAAATCTGGCACGCTAATTTTACCAACATAAAGATCCTCTACATCTCCTCCACGGGCTAAAAATCTATCAATCTCCCGTATTCCCATAAAGTACAACGCATCTTTAGTGAAAGCCCCTTTCGTGTTACTGTTGTCGTAACCTCGCTTAGATTTTAAACAAAGCTTCCAAGCTAGTTCATCACTTAAATCAAAGGTCGATTTTAAATAATTATACAAATCATGGAACCCCATTTTCTGCGCCATATAAAGCGCTAGAATTTGATAAGCAGGCGTCAAATATTTATCACCAAGCTCTAACCCTAATTGATTTTGATTCCAAATAGCTAAACCTTCTTCGGTTCTCAAATAATTAGCCGTCCCCCGCTCTAAAATACGTAATGGTTGTGCTTTTCCGTTTTCAAATCTAAACACATGCGTTCCAATTTCATGCACTAGTAGAGCCTTCAAACGATTCGAGCTAAACTTAGCCCCTTTTTTAACCAAAATTGCATCTCGTTTAGTGACTTGAATATCGGCCACTGATTCGTCTAAAATTTTGATCTGCCAGTGCCCTAGTTGATGTTGTTTCAAGAAATCTCTTAAAATTTCTACAGATTTTTTTGTGTCTAAAATAAGACTTTCATCCTCCTTAAGATTTCGTTCATTCCTTTTTATAAACTTCAAAGCCTCTTGATACAGGTGTCGGGTTACTTTACCAAATACCGCTTGAGATAGATCTGAAAATTCTTGACTACCTCGAGCTTCTAACATCATCAATTTACGCTCTAATTCTAAAATTTTATCTGCATACAATGGATAAAGCGCATGATTTACTTGAGGAATTTTCTTCAAGTCATTTCGCATCTGCACAAAATCCAAATCTAAGTCTCGATACGAAAACCGAGGCGAAAACCCGGAATTAGCCAAGAATAAAGCTTTTTGTTCTGTTAAATTTCGCGGGTTAATATAGCTCAGCAGTTTGATTTGGGTGTCCACTTCACAAACCTTACGGTCAATATTTTTAAGCATCCGTTCATCTACCGATGCGGTCGAGGTTGCGGCTAAATTCTCTTGTTCAAATTTTTTATTCGTATCGATATAAAAATCGGTTAAAAACTTCCCCGCCAAAAATAAATCTGCACCAGACTTCTTCTCTTTCATTTTCACAATTGGCAGCTTTAATCGCTTCCCCTCTAAGGTTATATCCAACAGTTTTTCATTTTCATCAAAATACTCTGCTGAAATTAAGTTTGTATCACTATTTAAATCAATTTTCGCGATTAAACTTTGTGGAGGAATAGTATTCAACAAGACGTTTTCCGTTATGCCTAAAATTGGTTTTGGGATAAAGCTGGCTTCATAAATAGATTTTTCAGCAAACAATGTTTTAGAAATATCCACGCCTTCTTCTGGCGTTAATACTTTTAGATCCATTACTTTATCAAGTCGTTTTTTCATGGGGATTTGGTTGGCCACTTGGATTTTAAGTCCTGGTCGAGCATTGACCTCAAGCACCGCCACTCCCCCTTTTGTAACCACTAAATCAACGCCTAAAAAACCAATTTTGGTTACTTGTTGAATTTTTGAACACGAATATAAAATCTCATCCCAATGAGGAATTTTAAAACCCTGAGCCGGTTCCCCATTAGGCAGCTTACGAATAAATTTCGATTTTTTAGCGGCGCCAGTGGTAACCCCTGAACCGATATCTATTCCCATCGCAATGGCTCCAAGCTCCATATTCGCCTTTCCTTCAGATTCTATTGTCGGTACCCGTAACATCGCCATTACCGGCACCATGTTAAACACAATCACTCGAATATCAGACAATCCCGTTTGAGTTAACGAGCGAAAATCTGGGTGTGGATCCAACTTTTCTTCAACCAATACATCATCATGTGTGCCTGAAATTGAATACTTTCCTTCTAAAATATCGATGCACTGTAAGTACATTTGTTCCTCGTCTAATTTTTTACCAGAAATAGTTAGCCAATGCTTTCCTTTTTTCCCGACGATTACCAAAATTCCGCCACCGGCAAAACCACGGTTCGGTTTGATAACAAAAGTATCAGGTAGGCCTTCAAAAAACTCATGCGTTAATTGTCTTTGATTCTTAACTATTTGATACAGCTTCGCCACGCCTACGCCTCGAGATTCTAAAAACTGTTTCGTAAAAATTTTATCATCTGCAAATTTTTTACTTGCTGCAGAATTATAACGCGAAATGTATAATAAATTTCGTGCATTCATTCCTAGAATGCCAGCCGTATCTTTAGAAAAAATCATAAATTATTCTTGTGAATCTTCTCGCAGTAAACTACGAAATTTAATGTATTCTGACATTCTTAATCCTGTGAATCGCCCAAGCCAAATCGTTCCCAAAATTGGAAGTAAAATCAGCTCTGGCATAGCTAAAACATTGTCTTTAATTAAATTCCAATCCACAAAGGCATAAGCAATTAATGAAACCAGAACCGTTTCAACCACCGCAATTAAGGCGCTTCTAATACCTTCAGCTGACTGAGAGGATAAAAATTTTTCAGAAATTGAAGACATCACCATCATTGGGAAAATCGTGAGTGATAAATCCAACGATGCCTCAAAATATACGGCTAAACCGAGCACTAAAAAGAAAGACAGAGCCAGGCAACTAAGCAACAGCGAGACCTTAGGAATATAGAGTAATTCAACTTTATCAAACAGCACTCGAATCGCCCAGCTCACCAACATTACGACCAAGAAAACGGCCATTCCAAACTGTAACCCTAACACCAAGAAGGCTAACGCCAGCATTAAAGGCGCCAACACCCCAAAAGTGGAAACTCCCACAAACTGTCGAAAGAAAGCAATCATGAAGGCTAAAAATGGAACCGATAATAGTAAATAAATTACCGTTTGTGAAAGTCCTGACGAGGTAAACAAGTTAAGCAAACGACTAAAAGGCAGATAAACTGGGATTCGACTTTTTTCATCCACTTGTTTCACTTCAATGCCTCTTAAATTTAGTTCGCTATATATATTACTAATATTATCTCGCGTAAAAATCGGATTAAGGGCTTCTGGTCTCGTTAATAAAATAAACTCTGGCTGCAGAATTTCATACACAGGCTGTATTAGTTTTGCGTCTCTATCAAGCGAGCTTGAAGAAATTTGCACCAATAATTTAGTTTTAAAATCAAACGGTGATTCCGCCGGAATCAAATTCCAAAACTGAGCAAAGGCCTGAATTGTTTGCGTTGAAGACGTGTAGAAAATGATAGATTCAGAATCACTAAAAGTACCTAAATTTTCTTGAAATTTCCGAATCACACTGTCTTCCTTTGAGAGGTCACTTGAATCTTTTGGGACTTCAATCACATTTAATAGTATTCCCTCTTTTGCCGCTTCTGCGTCAACGGAGGCAAGTGTTTCTTCTAATACATCGGTAATCAACACCATCTGCTTTGTGTAAACCAGAATAGATTTCTCAATTGATTCGCTCTGTGCGCCCTGCGTTACTTTCATTCGAACCTTATAAACACCTGGCTCGGTAAAAGCGTATTTCACTGTCTCTCCAAATTTAATATCAGATCCATCACCAAAATTCCATGAATAGTTTGGATTCCCAAAATCCGATAAAGACATGATTTTAGAAGGTGTGGCATCAAACACCACCTCATTTCCCAAGGCCACTACATCTGGAATTTCTATCGCCGCACTCAAGAACGCTTTCTCTTTCTCAAGCACTGATACCGGAGGGTTTACCACTGCGTTGGATTCATCAATTTCTATCGCTGCGTCTTGTGCGAGCGCGGTTAAACTTAGCCCGAGTACAAGTGACAAAAATATTTTTTTCATTGGCCTCATTGTAATGAGTAAGACTGCAATGAAAAGTGCATTTCTGACATAGATGACTTTTAAATTAAACGGTTGTGTGCTTTTCCCTCGCAATGACAGAGAGTTTTTTTATAATTTAATTAATGAAAGTTCAAATTCACCGTTTAGACAAAAATTTAGCCCTTCCAAAATTTGAAACGGATGGTAGTTTTGGTTTTGATTTTTTAGCCCGCAAAGACACCATTGTAAACCCAGGAAAAATTGGATTAGTGCCGGGAAATGTAGTTGTTAAATGCCCTGATGAATTAGCGCTGTTAATTTTACCTCGTAGTTCAACGTATCGTAAAACAGGCTTGGTATTCCCTCATTCTGTGGGCTTGGTTGACCAAGATTACTGCGGCCCTAAAGACGAAATAATGATTCAATTAGTGAATAACACCGATAAAGAAGTGACGGTAAATAGAGGCGACAAAGTCGCTCAAGGCTTATTTGTACGCACGCCAAAAATAGAATTCACCGAAGTGGAGGAAGACTTTTTAGAGAAAGATTCACGAGGTGGGTTTGGCAGTACTGATAACACGCAATGAGTATCGACTTAGAAAAAATATTTCAAACCTTTCTTCAACAACAAAACTTAGAAGGAGAAAAACTACTCCTAATGATTTCTGGTGGCGTGGATTCGATGGTGTTATTACATGTAGTGGCACAAGTGGTAGCCCCAGAGCTTTTATCCGTCTTTCACTTAGACCACAACACCAGAGTGAATTCTACCAATGACTCACTTTTTGTACAAAATATTTGTTCAAAAAATAATATTAAATTTTATGGAGAAAAATTAGATACACAACCAGAAAAAAACATTGAGGCTTCGTGGAGAAGTGAACGAAAACGATTGACGCTAAAAGCCGCTAGCAACTTTGGTGCCACTAAAATTTTAACCGCCCATCACGCTACGGATTTAGTAGAAACTATGATTTTCAGACTTACTAAAGGTGCTGGTCCTTCTGGCCTATCACCCTTTGATAACAGTATTAAACCATTCTGGAACATCCATAAACAAGCCTTAATTAATTATGCCAAACAACATCAATTAGAGTGGCAAGAAGACTCCTCCAACTTTAACACAAAATTTGAACGAAACTTAATTAGATTAGAAATTTTGCCGGTGCTGAAAAAAATCACACCAAACTTAGAACAAGTCTTTGTACGCGAAGCAAAAACCTTCAGCCAACTACAAAACTTTGTAGAGACACAACTTCAAACACTCTGCTCATTAGAGATCGAGCAGAAAATTATCGCCTTAGAGAAATTCATAAATTTACACCCGACCCTGCAAAACGAGCTATTAAGGACTATTGCCACAAAAACACCCAGCCAGTCAGAATTGGAAGATTGTTTGAAATGGCTACTTCACAATCCTCGAGGGAATTCACAAAAAAATATTGGCGGTACTAATTTAAAAATCAAATCCGGTACCCTTACTTGGTGATTTTTGTTGTGAATCAAACAAAATCTTGAACTACGTCTAAATATTCCCCTTCAAAGTAATCCTTAAACTGTTCTTTGGTCACCCAGGCGTGATCAATAATTTCTTCGCCATCGACTTCTACTTCGCCCTCAATGTAATCAGCCTTGAAAAATTCAACCTTAGCGCCCACAATATTTGAATCATGACGACCAAAGTCTTTCGGGAACACATAACGATAGGTGCCTACCGGTCGCTCACCCTTAAGCTTCATACTTAGAGACGAACCGCACTCTTCTTGTAACTCTCGCAGGGCCGCTTGTTTACCGGTTTCACCGTCATCAACCCCTCCTTGAGGAAACTGCCACGCGTTTTCTTTTCGTGGTTTTTTTACAATTAAATATGCATCGCTCTGCTTTAAAATTAGCGCACTAACGGGTCTCAACTGATTTTCCCAATCAGCTAAGTGCAACCAAAAATCAGGCCACGTTTTAGCCACACATTCTGGCTCCGTAATTTTAACACGAGACTTTTGATGTGGGTCTGAGCCTAAATCAATCGCGGCCTTCAAAATTCCAAAACACATCGCAATTCGGTGATCATCATAACTATTAATATGCACTTCATCGTCCATAATTTTAACCGATGGCGCGCCAGTTACGGTCACATCATCACCTGAAACTTCTAAATCCACACTTAAATGCTGCAATTGTTCCATTGCAAAAATACGATCACACTCCTTAACTCTTAAGCTTTCAAGTCCGGTAAAGTTAGAAACATCTGGGCAGAACGCCGCCAGCACCATTCCGGTCATACTTACGTCTGGCATCGCTTCCCAATTCCAATCCCCTAGTGGATTCAAATCAAATTCGGGTTCCACTGTCAATCGGTCTCCAGACCTAGTGACAATAGCCCCAGTGGCTTTAATAATTTCTACAAACTGTTCGTCGCCTTGCAGTGTTTGGCTGCCAAAATTCTCAATACTAATCGGTGCGCCTCGTAACACACTCCACGCAAGCGGATAGCTAGCCGAACTCATGTCCGATGGAATTGAATATTGCGCCGGCGCGTTAAATCCAGATTTAATATTAAAGCTTAAAAAATCTTCGCTTACTTCAACCGTGCAGCCCCAAAGTTTTAATAGTGTAACCGTCATTTCAACGTAAGGCCGACTGGGAATACTATCGATAACTTGAATGGCTAAACCGTGAGGCATAGCGGGCCCCACCAGCATTAATCCCGATAAAAACTGCGAAGAAACTTTTCCCGATAATTCTACCGTTGGTTGCTCCGTTTGGTTGGCCTTCGATCCGCCGGTAAACACCGCTGGTAAAAATCCTTCTTCTCCTTCACAGCTAATGCCTACTTCTAACGACCTCAACGCTTCAATAAGATCTTTTTGCGGACGTTCATGCATACGGTCAATCCCACAAAGTTCAAATTCCCCTTCTACCGCTAATGACAAGGCTCCTAAAAAACGAGCGGCCGTGCCCGCATTACCAATAAACAGTTTTTCATTTTTTGATTTCAACTTCGTTGGCGGCGTGATGCTTAATTCATTTCTACCCAAATATTCCACCTCAACGCCTAATTTTTTTAAGGCGGCTTGCATATATTTCGAATCATCTGAATCGAGCACATTCTTTAAAACAACCGGTTTATCACTCAGCGCCGCTAAAATTAAAGCGCGATTGGTTATCGACTTTGAACCGGGTACATAAACTTTTTTCATTTGAACGAATATATCTAAAATCTACGAGATGAACTCTAAAGCCATTTTAAAATTTTTAAAGCAGTTAGATCAAAACAATAATAAAGTTTGGTTTGACCAGAACCGCGAAGAATACCAATCATTGCGTTTAGAATGGATTGAATTTGCGCAAAAATGTCTTAAATATTTAGGCGACAAAAATCCCGACTTTTGGCAGCAAGATCCTCGTAAATGTATTTTTAGAATCAATCGGGACGTTCGATTCAGCCGTAACAAGCATCCTTATAAAAACAACTTTGGTATGTTTTTTGTACCCGGTGGTAAAAATACGCCCAATGCCGGTTATTATCTACATTTAGAGCCCGGTCGATGCGCTATTGCAGGTGGTATTTACAATCCGCAAAAAGAACGATTAGACGGTATTCGGCAACGATTACTAGAGGATAAAACAAAACTTCCCAAAATAATTAAGAACAAAAAATTTGTTCAATTTTTCGGAGACATAGAAAGACAAAATACCTTAAAAATATGCCCAGTGGGTTATGACAAAAATCACCCTCGCATTGATTTAATTCGGCTTAAAGGTTTTACCGTCTGGAAACCTATTAGCGAGGCTCAAGTGGCCGAACCAGACTTTTTAAAAACCTTAGAAGATCACTTTGACGCTATGGAAGATTTTATAAATTGGCTTAATGAAAAAAACTAAAGCGGCTTTCGTATTATCTGGTGGTGGCGCCTTAGGCTTAGCCCATATTGGCGTGTTAAAAAAGCTCGAAAAGCAGTACGACTTTGATTTTTTAGCCGGTGTTTCGGCCGGCGCTATTGTAGCCGCTGGTGTGGCTTGCGGTATGAACGCCGCCCAAATTGAACATGCGATTGATCAAACTAACCTCTTTAATGTGGCTTTTGATGTGTCGTTTAAAAACACTGGGCTTATTACCGGTGATAATATTCAAGATATTCTTAACAAGATTTATGGTGACCGTACTTTTAGTGATCTAAAAACACCACTCTTCATTGGTGCTACCGATTTTTCCACGGGAAAAAGAGTGACTATTACCGAAGGTAAAATTGCTGATGCCGTGCGCGCCTCACTTTCTATTCCGGTTATTTTTGAACCCTACCATCACAAAGTATTAGACCAATACTTAGTAGATGGCGGTTTAAGCCAAAACTTTCCACTAGATTTAGCCATTGAAAATTATCAAGGCGATAAAATCATTGGGATTAACGTGGCCAATATAAAACCCTTAGCCGACGACTTTAATACCGAAAAGTTTTTTGGTCGTAACAAAGACTTAATTAACAATTTACAAAGAACCTTCAGAATATTTTTTAAAAGCCAGCAGCAATTTAAAGTAGATGAAAGAGTTCAATTAATTGAACCAGATTTAAGTGCGTTTTCGTCTGCCACATTAAGCCGCAGTAAGTTTAAACAGATTATGGATGTGGGAGAGAAAGCACTGGATTCGCAATTACCAACAAATAACGTATAGTTTAGAGGATGCGATTCGATATTTTAACGTTGTTTCCCGAAGCCTTTGATAGTTTTAAAACTACCTCCATTATTGGGAGAGCCATTAAAGCCAACCTACTGGACGTAAACACCTTTGATATTCGTGATTTCACCACAAATAAGCATCGTAGTGTTGATGACGTGCCTTATGGCGGCGGCTCTGGTATGGTAATGAACTGCCAACCTTTATTTGATGCAATCAATCATGTTAAGACTTTAGTGGATGACAACGCCCCCGTAATTTTTTTCACCCCTCATGGCAAAACCTGGCAACAGCCACTAGCCGAAAGCTATGCTAATGATCCAAAAACCAATCGCGTAATTTTGTTATGTGGTCATTACGAAGGGATTGATCAACGTATTCGGGATCACCTAGTTGACGAAGAACTGAGCCTTGGGAGTTACGTCCTAACGGGCGGTGAATTGCCGGCACAAATTTTTATTGATAGCGTCGGTCGTCTTATTCCAGGGGTTATTGGCAAAGAATCTAGCCACCAAGAAGAAAGTTTTTCTGACCTTTTAGGGCGTGATACGGTGGAGTATCCTCACTACACCAGACCGGACGAATTTAATGGCTGGAAAGTTCCAGAAGTGCTTCTTTCTGGGCATCACGCCAACATTGAAACGTGGAGAAAAAACCAATGCCGAGAAAAACCAAAAGACTAATCACACTTAAGTTCGGCTATGACTTCTAATACTTTGTGGTAGGTATTGTTTTTAATAGCCTTTTAAGCTATAATAAGGGGAATAAAAAAACAAATGAACGAAAAACAACTCCTCACAAAAATGACGCTCCCAAACGTATTTGTTAATACGCTGGTGGGTTTAGCCTCAGGTTTACTCGGCACCATGGTGCTGGGCTTAATCTTGCTTTTAACCTGGTCTATCGTGGGTGACGTACTCGTCCCAACCGATCAACAAACGACCACAGAGTTTGGCGAAATTCTCTCACACAAACAAAACACCCATCCTTTATTTTTAAGTGTGGTTATCTGGGCGGTATTCATGGCCACTCTGGCCGCTAATATTCTGAAAACACTGCTCATTACTTCTATTGAAGAACGTTACACCGCCCGAGCTACGTGTATTACTCAAGTCGCCGTTGGAAACGTCGCCATGCTAATACTTACTATTCCTATTTATATTATGGTTAGTAGCCAATATGGCGCAACGGGTGTCGCCGTAGGGGCCTTTGTTCATACAATTTTAAGTGTTATTTTCTCCACGCTTACCTTAGAAATACTTACCCTAAAAAATATATTTTAGTAAGTCTGTATGGTCTAATACTCGGCTTAGTAATGTTCTTTATTTGTTTTAGTTTCTTTGGAAACAACAATCCAACTGTTATGGCGTTCGTGGCTTTACCTCTATTACTTGGTAATATTTCCTTCGGACAAGGTATCACTCACTTAATATATTTCTGGTTCGCCGATACCTACGGCAATGATTTTTTAGATATTGAAAAACGATTTGGCGCTGACTACGGCCGTGCTGAAGTGGTCGAAGACAAAGATGACTTCAGTGAAGAGTTTGGTGACTTTTAAGGTTATTCTTTAGTTGCAGTAAAACACTAAAGCTTTTAAAGTAGAGGATGATATTAATCTTTCTTTATTATGATCATGCGACAACACCAGTACGCCGCCGAAGCTTTCGGCACTTTTTGTCTTACCTTAGCGGTTTATACCACGCTGCTAGCAGAATTACCAATCTCTACCCCCGTTGCAGCCGGCTTAACCCTTGGTATTTTAGTGTACACTATCGGTAAAGTGAGTGGCGCACACGTGAATCCAGCGATCACTATCGCTATGGTTTCGCTTAAGAAAATTTCTATGGTTGATGCCGCTTTCTACGTTGTGGCTCAAATATTAGGCGCTATTACCGCCATGTTCTTTGGGGCGTGGATCTTTGGTGGCAGCCCCGAAGTGGCCATAAGTAATGATTTAACCGTATTTGCTGCCGAAGCTTTAGGAGCCGGGATGCTAGCCTTTGGAGTCGCAACTGCGGTTCGTAACAACGATTATGGAACGAGCGGAATGATTGTTGGTGGAAGTTTATTCCTTGGGATCATTCTTGCTGCTGGTGCCTCAAGTGCAGTACTTAACCCGGCCGTTGCCATTGGTTTAGGGGCTGCCTCTGCGGCCCACATAATTGCCCCAATTGTAGGCGCCATTATGGCCGCTTGGTTGAACGCGTTCTTGTACGCCGACGCTTAGAGTTAATACCCCCCTGCCCGAAAGGGCATCCCCTCCTTATGCCCCAGGGCACCCTTTCTTGAGCAAAGCTCAATTCACCTTGTCTAAGGAGGGGAATTAAAGGGGTAGTTTTTTTATATGAAACCATTTACCTCCCCGGACTTGATCCGGGGTCTAGTCGATTAAGGATTTTTTTGATCTGGATCCCAAACTAAATTTGGGAAAGTAAGTAATAGAGCTTTTAAGTTCTAATCACCCCTTGATTGATTTTTACGGCGGCGTGCCCAGAAACGCGCGCTACCGTTCCAATTCGTTTATGACACTGCGGACAATCTATATCCGTTCCAATCGCTAAAGGCGGTTCGTTATGAAATAAATACTCAGGGTCTTCTTTGATGCGTCTAAAATACATCTTACGCAAACGCCCACTACCACCCTTTAAATAGACGGCCACTAATAATCCGCACTGGCATTCGATTGAAAGTGATTTAAAGCGAGTCATTTCAAAACCCAGCATAATCTGTTAAAAGTAGAGTGCAAAAGCTTGACGAGCATTTTCTTTTGCTTATATTCGCGTGGATTAAACCCGCACAATTATGCCAATTATTAAGTCTGCCATCAAACGAGTTCGTATTGAAGCTCGTCGACAAAAACGAAATGTTGTTACAAAAAACACTTTCAAAGCCCTTATTAAAGAATTCACTTCTTTAGTCGCTGACGGAAAAATAGATGAAGCAACTAAGCTTTTCCCGGCGGTTCAAAAATCACTTGATATGGCGGTTAAGAAAAACTTACTTCACAAAAACAACGTGGCCCGTAAAAAATCTAACCTGTCTAAAATGCTTGATACTCGATCAAATGCTAAAACAGAAGCAAAACCTACCGCTAAAAAACTAACGGCTAAAAAAGCCCCTACAAAGAAAGCTTAATTACAAAATTAAACTCTAAAAAAGCCTCATCTGTGATGAGGCTTTTTTAGAGTTTAATATACTTTCCCAAATTTAGTTTGGGATCCAGGTCTAAAAAATCCTTAATCGACCAGACCTCGGATCAAGTCAGGAGAGGCGAACCGGAAGTACTCCTAGCTACTCG